>JALHSW010000173.1 GCA_022865365.1 Acidimicrobiia bacterium
GGACCAGCATCTGGGCGGGCGTCGGGCTCGGCGTCCGGACTGGCAGCAGCTCGGTCGACGAGCACACGCAGCGCACGCGACTTCCCGGCGGTGCCGACCAGCTCGACGTCGTACAGCTCGAGTCCGAGCGGACCCAGGATGGGTTCGATGGCGGCCACCAGTGCCTCAGGTGCTTCACTCACGACCGCTCACCTCCTCCATCACTGGCCTTCCTCACGCCGGCCTTCTTGCACCGGGCCCTCGCCTGTCAAGAAAAAGACGTGGGCACTTGGCCCACGTCGAGGACGGTCACCCGAATCCACCCAAAACGGTGCAATCAGAGCCGCTCACCAACGAACGTACGGCTTGCATGATACCAGATCCGCACCGTTCCTCCCTCGGTTGGTCGAGGGCCTCGTGGCGACGGCGACCCGGCACCGCGGCCGGTCCTAGCCTGGGGCCGTGGGGGCATCTCCGTTCATCGAGCTTGATGCCCCTGGGGTTGATGGGGAGACCGTTGCGGTCCGGCTCTCCAACCCCGACAAGGTGTTCTTCCCTGCTCGGGGCGAGACCAAGCTCGACCTCGCCCGGTACTACCTGGCCGTGGCCGACGGCGCGCTGCGGGGCGTGCGGGAGCGGCCGACCGTTCTGAAGCGCTACCCCGACGGCGCCACCGCCGAGCCGTTCTTCCAGAAGCGCGTCCCGCCGAAGCATCCCGACTGGCTGGAGACCGTGCGGGTCACGTTCCCGAGCGGGCGCCACGCCGACGAGCTCTGCCCCGTCGACATCGCACACGTGATCTGGGCGGTCAACCTCGGCTGCCTCGACCTCAATCCGTGGGCGGTGCGCCGGAGCGACGTCGACCATCCCGACGAGCTGCGCGTCGACCTCGATCCCCAACCGGGGGTTCCGTACTCCACCGTGCAGTCGGTGGCGGCCCAGGTCCGCGAGGTCCTCGAAGAGCACGGGCTCGTCGGCTTCCCGAAGACGTCGGGTTCGCGCGGCATCCACGTGAACTCCCGGATCGAGGCTCGCTGGGACTTCACCGAGTGCCGGCGCGCCGCCCTCGCACTCGCGCGGGCCGTCGAGCGGCGCGTGCCGGATCTTGCGACCTCGAAGTGGTGGAAGGAGGAGCGCGGTGACCGCGTCCTCATCGACTACAACCAGAACGCCCGCGACCGGACGGTGGCGTCGGCGTACTCGGTGCGCGCGAACCCCGAGGGGCGGGTGTCCTGCCCGGTCACCTGGGACGAGCTGATGGAAGCCGATCCGGCAGACTTCACCATCGCGACGGTCCCCGCCCGCTTCGCGTCGATCGGCGATCCGGGCGCGGCCATCGATGACGTCGCTCACTCCCTCGAGCAGCTGCTCGAGCTCGCGGCGCGCGACGAGGCCGAAGGTCTCGGCGACGAGCCGTGGCCACCGCACTTCGCGAAGCAGGAGGGTGAGGGGGCGCGTGTCGCCCCGAGCCGCGCGAAGAAGGCGATCGCCGCCAAGACGAAGACCGCCCGGAAGTCGCCGGGCACGTCCGCGGCCAAGAAATCTGCGAAGAGATCTCCCCCGAAGCCGTCAGAGCAGGGATGACTGAGGCTCCTATGTCAAGGCGTTGGCGTCTTGGATGTCGGCGATGAGGAGTGGGAAGAGTTGGCGGGCGATGTAGCGCTTGAGGCAGCGGGTGGTGTCTCGGCGGGATCGGCCTTGTTTGGTGCGTCGGTCTGCGTAGGCGCGGGTTTCGGGGTCGCATGAGAGGCGGACCATCGCGACGGTCCAGAGTGCGTTGTTGGCTTGGCGGTCGCCCCCGCGGTTGAGTCGGTGACGTTGGATCTTGCCTGAGGATGCGGGGACGGGACTCGCGCCGCAGAGCGCAGCGAACGCGGCTTCGTTGGTGAGTCTGTGGGGGTTGTCGCCGGCGGCGACGAGGAGCTTGGCGGCGACGTCGGGTCCGACCCCGCGTTGGGTGAGCAGGCGTGGTGCGGCAGTTGCGACGAGTTGGCCGAGGTCGCGATCGAGGTCGTCGAGCTCGACGCTGAGCGCGAGGTGGCGGCGGGCGAGGTGACGCAACGCTCGACCGGTCGCCGCGGTGGGGTCAGGTCCGGTGCTGGGTCGGAGTCGGGCGCAGCGCACGACACGCTGTGGGGTGGAGAGGCCGCGGAGTTGGTCCCGCAACGGTTCGGGTGCGGTGAGGATCAGGTCGCGGATCTGGTTCGCGATCTGGGTGCGGGCCTTGAGTGCGCTCGAGCGAGCCACTCGCAGCACCCGGATCGATTCCACGATTCCGACATGAGACTTGGGTTCGGCGGTCGCTTCGCCTGAGAGCACTGCCCGGGCGGCCGCTTCGGCATCCGTCGGGTCCGACTTGCCGTGCCGGCGCCGATGCTGACGGTTGGGGCGATTCACCTCGATCACCTCGATCCCCGCCGCGGCGAGATGACGGGCGAGCCCGGCGCCGTAGCTGCCGGTGCCTTCGATGCCCGCCGCGACGACCGTCCCGAACGTCCGAGCCCAACGTTCCAGCTCGACGTTGCCGGCCGGGGTGGTGGCCACCGAGGTGGTCCCCTGGACTCGGCCCTGCCCGTCGATGACGCTGGCAACGTTGACGTCTCGATGCGTGTCGACCCCGAGGATGACCTCACGGTCCTGATCTGCGATGGTGGTCATGGCGCACTCCTTGAATTGGAATCCGGGATGCGCACCACCGGCCGGGACGGCGGACAAGACGCTTAGGACGCAACCGCAAGGCTCCTATGAAGTCACGGTCGCCGGACCGGTCGGTGCGCGTCTGGTCGTCGAAGCCGAGCCGACAGTTCAGTTGCCAGGCACCAAGGCCAGTCACACCCAGAGCCAAACCCGACCCGACGACCAGAACCCCATCATCCTCGGATAAGCGTCACACCCCCCGTCGACAATGGCCTCATGAGCCACATGTTCTCCACAAGGCTGGGGATGAATCGAGCCACCGTCCACAGCGGTTCCACAAGGGATCCCCAGGGTTTTCGCTCTAGTGATCCACAGGGCACCTGTGGGCGTAATGACGGCCCAGACGTAAGGGA
>JALHSW010000174.1 GCA_022865365.1 Acidimicrobiia bacterium
GCGCTCCTGGGCCAGGCCCGGGTCGTGGTGGACGTCCTGGTAGTCGCGCGACGCGATCGCGGTGGAGACAATCAGCGTGCGGGTGAGCGGGATGTCGAGGTGTGGGAGCTGGTCGCCCACCTGCACGTCGTCGTAACGCCGCCCAGTCGTGGTCGCAGTCGTCGTTGCCACCTCAAGCCCCCGTCTTCGTGAGCTCGGCGCCCAGGCGGGCCAACGTGGCGGTCGCGCCGCCGAGCGTGTCCTCGATCTGCTTGCCCCACAGGAAGTACCGGTGCACCGGGTAGTCGATGTCGGCACCCATGCCCCCGTGGAGGTGCTGGGTCATGTGCACCGCGTGCTGGCCGGCTTCGGAAGCCCACCACTTCGCCACCAGCACGTCGGTCGACGCGTCGCGTCCCACGTCGAGCTTCCACGCCGCCTGCTGGGTCGTGACGCGGATCGCCTCGGTGTCGATGTAAGCGTCGGCGGCGCGGATCTGCGCGCCCTGGAACGTCGAGAGCGGCTTGCCGAACTGCTCACGCTGGCTCGTGTACTCGGCGGCCATGCGCACCGCCTCCTCGCACACCCCGATCTGCGTGGCGCACAGGCCCAGCAGCGCACGGTCGAGCATCCAGCGGGTGATGCGCTCGCCGCTGGCGACGTCGCCGAGCGGCTCGGCCGGGGTGCTCGCGAACTCGACGTGCGCGACCTTGGAGCGGTCGGTCGTGACCGCCGTCTCGAGGATCACCCCGGCGGCGGTCGTGTCGACGAGGAACACCGCGACGCCGTCGGGCGTGGTCGCGGGCACGAGGATCGCGTCGGCGAGGTGGCCGGCGGGCACCGAGACCTTGCGGCCGTCGAGCACCCAGCCGCTGTCTTCCCATGTGGCGGTGGCCTGCGGCTTGAGCGGGTCGTTCACGCCGATCTCGGCGAGTGCAGAAGCAAGGAAGACCTCGCCGCGCACCACGCCCGGGAGCCAGCGCTGGCGCTGCTCGGGGGTGCCGTGCTCGGCGATCGGGAGCGCTCCGCACACCACGGTCGCCCAGTACGGGACGGGAGCGACGACGCGGCCCTGCTGCTCCAGCACGAGCGTGAGCTCGGTGAACCCGAGCCCGCTGCCGCCGACGTCCTCGGGGAGCGAGATGCCGAGCAGGTTCGCGTCGGCCAGCGACTGCCAGAGGTCGCGGTCGACGCGCTCGTCGCTCGCCTCGATCGCCTTCACTCGCTCCACCGTCACCGAGCCCTGGAAGATCTGCTCCGCGAGGTCGCGGACGGCCTCCTGCTCCTCGGTCAGCCCGAAGTCCACCCTATTGCTCCGCTTCCGCTGCGCTACTTCCGCTCACTACGGCCTGCACGATCCGGTCGCTTGGTTCGCTCCATCCGCTGCGCTCGCTCCGCATCTCGGCTGCCCTACTTCACCAGGTGGAACGCGGGGAGGGTGAGATCTTCGTCGTGGTCCTGCCACTCGACCTCGACGGGCATCCCCACCTTCACGTCTTCGGGTGCGATCCCGACGAGGTTGGCGACCAGGCGCGTCCCCTCCTCGAGCGCGATGAGCCCGATCGGCAGCGGGTAGTCGAACGACGGCACCTGCGGGAAGTGCACGACCACGAAGGAGTAGATGGTGCCCTTGCCGCTCGCCTCGAGCGTGTCCCAGTCGTAGGAACCGCACTTGTCGCAGCGTGGGCGCGGTGGGTGCCGCAGCGTCTTGCACGAGGCGCAGCGCTGGATCACCAACTTGTGCTGCTTGGTCGCGTCGAACCAGAACGCGTTGTCGACGGTGAGCGCGGGACGGGGCCGCGGCGGCTTCTGTGCCTCGGCTTCGGGCGCGGGCGCCGCGGCCGGCGGGGCGCCGCGGCCGGTGCCGGGCTTGAACTTGAGGATGCGGAACAGCATCTTGGCGACGGGTTCGCCGTCGGTCGTCTCGTACTCGATGCGGGTGGTGACGAAGTGGCCGATCCCCATGCCGGTCTGCTTCTCTTCCGACACGCTCTCGAGCACCGAGCGGGTGCGCAGGTGGTCGCCCGGGTGCAGCATCCGCGCGTACTCCTGCTCACAGTTCGTCGCGACGACCGAGGAGTATCCCGCGCCGTCGAGCAGATCCATGAGCGTGTCCTGAGGGCTCGGACCCGACGCCCCGCGCGGCTTGAGGCCCCGCATCACCCACGCCTGGAGCATCACCGCCGGCGCGATCACCTCGCCATGGGCCGACGCGGCCGCGGCCGCGGGGTCGACGTAGATGGGGTTCTCGTCGCCCATCGCCTCGACCCAGTGGCGGATCATCGGCTGGTTGACCGGATCGGGCCCGGTCTGCGCGGCGGTCTCGATGCCCTCGAACTTGCGAAGCTTCGCGAGGAACGCCGCCTTGTCCTCTTCGGCCATCTCGGCAGCAGCCACCTCCTCGGCACCCATCAGCGGGAGCTCCTCGTCATCTGCAGGCCGACGGTCGCCACGATCTCGCGCAGCACCTCGACGACCCCGCCACCGAACGTGTTGATCTGTGCCGCTCGACCGGCCTTCTCCACCTCACCGCGCAGCACCGCCCCGGGCGACCCGGCCGGCAGGTAGCCGGCGGCACCGAGGATGCCCAGGAGGATCCGGTACACGTCGATCTGGGTCTCGACCCCGAACACCTTCGACGCCGACGCGTCGGTCGGCGTGAGCGTGCCGTTCGCGACCGCGGTCGCCATGCGCCAGTTGAGCAGCTTCATCGCCTCGAGCTTGGCGTGCGCCTTGGCGAGGTCCATCTGCACCCACGGCACCTCGGCCATGGTGCGGCCGTCGCCCGCGTCCGCGGTCATGACCCACTCCATCATCTGGTCGTAGAGCCGGTGCGTGAGCCCGGCGAGCGCGGCGAGGCCGACACGCTCGTGGTTGAGCTGGTTGGTGATGAGCCTCCAGCCCGCGTTCACCTCACCGACCACGTTCTCCTTCGGCGCGCGCACGTCGTCGTAGTAGGTGGCGGTGGTGACGACGCTGCCGACGGTGACGATCGGCGTGAACTTGAAGCCCGGCTGGTCGGTCGGCACGATGATCATCGAGATGCCCTTGTGCTTCTTGGCCTCGGGATCGGTGCGGCACGCGAGCCAGATGTACTCGGCCTGGTTCGCGCCGCTGGTGAAGACCTTGTTGCCGTTGATGACCCACTCGTCGCCATCCAGCTCGGCCTTGGTCTTGAGCGACGCGAGGTCGGTGCCGGCCTCGGGCTCGGTGTAGCCGATCGCGAAGTTGATGTCGCCGCTCAGGATGCCGGGGAGGAACTGCTGCTTCTGCGCCTCGGTGCCGTAGGCCATGAGCGTCGGGCCGACGGTGTTGATGGTGACGAATGGGAAGGGCGCGCTGGCGCGCTGCACCTCGTCGAAGAAGATGAACTGGTCGAACGCGTCGCGGCCCTGGCCGCCGTACTCCTTGGGCCAGCCGATCCCGAGCCAACCGTCGGCCCCGATCTGGCGGACGACGTCGCGAAAGGCACTCGTGCCCTCGCCGGCGGGGCCGATCTCGGCCCGGACCTCGGGGGTCAGCAGGGTCGCGAAGTACTCCCTGAGCTCCTTGCGGAGCGCGCGCTGCTCATCCGTGTAATCGAGAAACATAGAACGTGTTGCAATCTAGCCAGGGGCGCCGGAATCCGGCCAGTTCCGCTAGATGCTGCACCGTGCGTTGTGCTATCTATGTAGCACATGGAGTCGATCGGGGTCCGGGAGATCCGCCAGCACGCCAGCCGCTACCTCGACCGGGTGGCGGCCGGTGAATCCTTCCAGATCACGGAACGCGGCAGACCTGTCGCGGTCCTCACCTCCACCATGGATGCACTCCGCAACGGTGTCCGCGCCGTCGTCGACGAGCTGGTCGCAGCGGGCAGGTACCCGAGCCCGCAGGCCGCCCTCGAGGCGGGGGTCGAGGCGCTGGCGCGCGAGATCCGCGCGGATCTCGTCGACGCCGCGATCGTGGAGGCCTACACCCGCTCCCCCGCCGAGCCCGAAGCCTGGGTCGACGAGGCGGCGAGCCGCACGTTCTCGGAGATGGACGAGTGGTAGCGCGCGGAGAGGTCTGGTGGACCGAGCTGCCGCGAGCGGGAGCCCGTCCCGCGCTCGTGCTCACTCGCGAGCGAGCGATCCCGGTGCTGCGCAGCGTCGTCGTCGTTCCCGCCACCCGTACCGTGCGCGGCATCCCCACCGAGGTCCCGCTGACGGCCGACGCCGGGATGCCCGAAGACTGCGCGCTGTCGTTCGACAACGTCTCGACTGTCCCGAAGTCGGCGCTCCGATCCCGGATCTGCGTGCTCGGCCCCGAGCGCATGGCCGCCGTGTGCCGAGCCTGGCGCGACGTCGCCGACTGCTGAGACCGCCCGGGGCGATAGGTTCGCCGTCATGAGCCCAACGCCTGCCCCCGGTCCGTTCGTCCACGGCGTCGCCAGCGGCGACCCCACCACCGAGGCGGTGATGCTCTGGACCCGGGTGAGCGGCACCGGCGGTGACGCCGCGGACGTCGACTGGGCGGTGGCGCGGGAAGAGGCGTTCACCGACCTGGTCACGTCGGGGACGGCCCGCGCCGAGGCCGAGCACGACTTCTGCGTGCACGTCGACGTCGACGGCCTCGAGCCCGACACCACCTACTACTACGGGTTCCGCAGCGCCGGTCACGACTCCCCCGTCGCCCGCACGCGCACCCTGCCCGCCACGACCGACCACCTCAAGTTCGCCATGGTGTCGTGCGCCAAGTTCAACGCCGGGTTCTTCAACGCCTACTCCCGGATCGCGGCGCGTGACGACGTGCAGTTCCTGCTGCACCTCGGCGACTACATCTACGAGGCGTCGAACACCCCACCGGCGAGCCAGACGCCCGGCGCCGACATCGGCCGTCCGTTCGACCCGCTGCACGAGTGCGTGACGCTGGACGACTACCGCACCCGCTTCGCCCAGTACCACGCCGATCCCGACGTGCAGGCCATGCACCTGCGCCACCCGATCATCCCCACGCTCGACGACCACTGCTTCGCCGACGGGGCGTGGCGCGACAGCGCGGCCGAGCA
>JALHSW010000175.1 GCA_022865365.1 Acidimicrobiia bacterium
GCCAGAACTACGCCGACGTCACCCCGACCCGCCGGCACCGACCCCTCGTCGTGGTCCACACCAACGGTGTGAGCGCCGAGGTCGACGGCATCCCGATCGCCACCGAGACCCTCGACCACGTTCGCAACGAAGCCCGCGTGGTCGAACAGCGCGACGACGCCCCCGTCATCGACTACGGCACCGGACGCTTCGCGGTCCCCGCCGAGCTCGCCCGGATCATCGAGCACCGCGACCCGCATTGCCGCTACCCCGGCTGCGAACGCACCTGGCGCCTCCAGAACCACCACCTCACCCCGGTCTCCCGGGACGGCCACACCACCCGAAAGACCGTCGTGCGGCTCTGCAGCCGCCATCACCCCCGCATGGAACCCCACGGCACCGAACGCCTCGTCGGCGACCCCGACCAACCCGACGGGCTCCGCCTCGTCAACATCGGCGCCGACGCACGAGCCGGCCCGGCCCCCTGACCCCAGGCGCCGCGGCGCGGTCGACCACTGAGGCGATCCGCGAGGGCCGCTCCTCGGCGTGCTGCTTCAGGCCGCGGCGATGCGGAACAGGCCGCGATCCTGGGAGAGCACGTACAGCTCACCGTCGGTGCCCTCGCCGAACGATGCGACCTGGGTCGACGTGGCACCGAGCTTGCGTTGCACGACGTTGCCGTCGCCGTCGATCCGCAGCGCACGGAGCGTCCCGTCGCAGTAGTCGCTGAACACGTACCAGCCGTCGAGGGCCGGGATCGCCGTGCCGCGGTAGACGTAGCCGCCGATCACCGCGCAGAAGCTGCGCTCGTGCGGGAACACTGCGACCGGTGCGATCGGCGGGACACCTCCGAGCACCTCGCCGGAGCGGAAGCGGGTGTCGCCCTCCAAGATGTTCCACCCCAGGTTGTGGTCGCAGGTCGCATCGGCAGGCAGGCGATCGATCTCCTCCCACTCACCTTGACCGACGTCGCCGATCCAGAGGTCTCCGGTCTCACGGTCGAACGAGAAGCGCCACGGGTTGCGCAGCCCCCGGTCGCAGATCTCGCCCCCACCACCGGCGAGGTCGACCCGCACGATCTTGCCGAGGAGGGTGTCGGTGGACTGGCCGTTCCCACCCGAAGCGTGGCCGTCGCCCTCGTCGCCTTCGCCGCCGCCGTCACCGAGCCCCAAGAAGAGGTCGCCGTCCGGTGTGAACGCGAGCTGACCGCCGTTGTGGTTGCCTTCGGGTTGGTGGACCTTCAACAGCACCCGACGACTCGCGAGGTCGACCGCGGCGGGCTCCCCGGGCGTGTTGGTCACGTCGTAGGCCTCGACGCGGGTGTTGCCGGCACGATTCGTGAAGTGCACGATCAGCTTGTCGCCGTCGGGCGAGAAAGTGAGGCCGAGGAGCCCCTGTTCGCCACTCGCCGCGATGCGTGGTTTCACGTCGAGGACCGGCTCGCCGGCGACGGTGCCGCCCTGCACTGCGACGACCCGGCCAGCCTGCTCCGCGACGTAGAGGGTGGTGTCGCCCGCTCGCGTGGCCATCGCCGTCGGCGTGTCGAGGTCGGCGATGTGCACCAGGCGCACACGCGGGTGGGTCGCGGCGGCCTGTGCGGTGGCCGTGCTGCCGAGTGTGAGGAGTGCCGTCACGGCAACGGCAACGGCGACGGCAATGGCAACGGCAACGGGGGCGGCGGTGAGTCGCTTCACGCCGGATCCACGCGGAACAGGCCCCCGATCAGTGAGAGCACGTAGAGCTCGCCGTCGTTGCCCTCGCCGAACGACGAGAGCGCCGAGGCCTCGATGCCGAGGTCGCGCTGAAGCGTGAGCGCGCCGTTGTTGTCGATGCGGAGCGCGCGGATGCGGGGGTTGCAGTTGTCGCCGAAGAGATAGGAGCCGACCAGGTCGGGGATCTTCTTCCCGCGGTACACGTAGCCGCCGACGATGGCGCAATCGCCGTCGGCGTGACTCGTCTCGAAGACGGGGGCGATGGTGCCGGGCGCCTCGGCGGAGCGGAGCGCGTGGGTGCCCTCCTTGATGGGCCAGCCGAGGTTGGCGCCGCACGTCGTGCCGTCGGGGAGCCAGTCGATCTCCTCCCAGGCGTTCTGGCCGACGTCGCCGATCCAGAGGTCGCCGGTGCCCCGGTCGAAGGAGAAGCGCCAGGGGTTGCGCAGGCCCGAGTGGCACTGCACCACGCGACCGTCGCCGGGATGGATGCGCACGATCTTGGCGAGGAACGTGTCGATGGACTGGCCGTTGCCCTGGGGCGCGTGACCGGGCCCGACGTCGTTCGCGCCGCCGCCGTCGCCCAGGCCGAGGTAGAGCAGCCCAACGGAGTCGTACGCGAGCTGTCCGCCGTTGTGGTTCGCCTGGGGCTGCTCGATGGTGAAGAGCTGGCGCGCCGACGCGGGGTCGACGCTCCCCGACCCGCCGGCCCCGGTGGTGACGGCGTACTCCTCTACCACGGTTTGGCCCCGGAGGCCCGAGTAGTGGACGGCCAGGTGCTTCCCGTCGGGCGAGAACGCCACGCCGAGGAAGCCCCGCTCGCCACCCGACAGGACCTTTGCGGTCAGGTCGAGGACGGGAGTGGGATCGATGACGCCGTCACGGACCGCGAGGAGCGTCCCGGCCTGCTGCGCGACGTAGAGCGTGGCGTCGCGTGGGCGGGTCGCGAGCGCGATCGCGCCCGGCACCGCCGCGATCGGCGTGAGCTGGACGCGCGCCGCGGCGAGATCGGCCGCCCGGGTCGTGGTGGTCGCGGCCGGCTCGTTGGTCGTCGTCGGCTTGGTCGTCGCGTCGCTTCGGGCGCCCGACGCATCGCTGCCGGTCGTGGTCCCGCCGCCGCCTCCGCACGCAGCCAGGACGAACGCCGAGCCGAGCGCGAGACCGCCGGACACGAGCGAGGGGATCCGACGAGGCGCGGCCGGTCGGCGCAGGGAGGGGCGGCGCAGGGCCGGTCGACGGAGGGAAGGAGGGCGCACCAGAGGAGGGTACCGACGCTGCGATCGGATCTCGCAGCGGGTCGGCGGACGGCGTGTGTCACCATGAACGCGTGAAGTACCTCGTGCTGGTCCCTGACGGCTGCGCCGACGAGCCGCTCGCCGAGCTCGACGGCCGCACGCCCCTCGGCGCGGCCCGCATGCCCCGTCTGGCCGCACTTGCGGCTCGCGGTGAGGTCGGTCGTGCCGCGGTCATCCCGGAGGGCCTCCCACCCGGCAGCGACGTCGGCAACATGTCGATCCTCGGCTACGACCCGGCCGAGTACCACACGGGTCGGGCGCCGATCGAGGCCGCGGCGATGGGCATCGAGCTGGGCCCCGACGAGGTCGCGTACCGGTGCAACCTGGTGACGATCGGCGACCGAGACGCCGGCGACCAAGGCACCGGCGACCAGGAAGTGATGGTCGATTTCGCGGCCGGGCACCCGACCGACGCCCAGAGCCACCCGATCGTCGCGGCGCTCGACGCCGACCTCGGCGGCGGTCGCGACGGCGTGCGGTTCCACGCGGGGGTGGAGTACCGGCACCTGTGCGTCGTGCCGAGCGACTGGGTCGATGCCGAGTGCGTGCCGCCGCACGATCTCACCGGGCAGGCCGTGGTGTGGCCGACGGGGCCGGCGGCAGGCAAGGTGCGCGCGTTGATGGACGCGTCCCGGCCGGTCGTGCAGGCCGCCGCCGCGACCGTCGACTCCACCGCGACCCAGATCTGGCTCTGGGGACAGGGCCGGCGCCCGGCACTCCCACCCTTCACGGATCACTACGGGATCTCGGGGCGGCTCTCGTCGGCCGTCGATCTCGTGCGGGGTCTGGGCGTCCTGATCGGGTTCGACGTCGTCGACGTGCCGGGCGCGACCGCAGGGTTCGACAACGACTACGCAGCGCAGCGCGATGCGTGCCTCGCGTCGTTGGCGACCCAAGACCTCTTTCTTCTGCACGTCGAGGCCACCGACGAGGCCGGGCACCAGGGCGCGGTCGACGAGAAGGTCACGGCGCTCGAGCGCTGGGACGCCGAGATCATCGGGCCGCTGGTCGACGCGCTCGACCAGCATCCGGGCGGGGAGCCGGACCGCATCCTCTTGCTTCCCGACCACGCGACCCCGTGCGCGCTGAAGACCCATACGTCAGACCCGGTGCCCTACCTCCTCTTCGACTCCACCGCCGACGGACCGGGGGGCACCTACACCGAGGCTGGCGTTGCCGGCGCCGCACCCGTCGTCGCCCACGAGCTCATGGGCCGCCTCCTCGCCGGCGCCTGATCCCGCCCTGCCGGGAAGGCGCCTGATCCCGCCCTGCC
>JALHSW010000176.1 GCA_022865365.1 Acidimicrobiia bacterium
GCCCCCAGCCTCGAGGCGACCGTCAGCTACCAGGCGCCACCGATCACGTGGTCGAACGCGTGCCACGTCTGCACGGTGGAGGTCGACCCCGACACCGGGATCGTGAAGGTGCTGCGGTACGTCGTGAGCGAGGACTGCGGCGTGATGATCAACCCGATGATCGTCGAGGGACAGATCGCCGGCGGTGTCGCGCAGGGGATCGGCGGCGTGCTCTACGAGCACTTCGTGTACGACGAGCACGGCACGCCCCTCACGACGACGTTCCTCGACTACCTCGTGCCGACCGCGACCGAGGTGCCCGTGATCGAGCACGGGCACGTCGAGACGCGCTCGCCGACGCCGGGCGGCCACAAGGGCATGGGCGAGGGCGGCGCGATCGGTTCGCCCCCCGCGGTGTTCAACGCCGTCGCCGACGCGCTTGCCCTGCGGGGCGCCAAGGTGACGGCCCAGCCGCTCACCCCAACCCGGATCCTGGACGCGCTCGACGCGACCTGAGCGATCAGCGGTTCTCGGCACGTTCACCGACAACAGTTGTCGGCGAACGTGCCAAGAAGCTGGGGTCAGGGTGCGCCGTCGAGGATCCCGGTCAGCCCGTACTTCGGGAACTCACCGAGGAACATGTACTCGTGGAGGCCGTACCCGACCTCACCGGTGTTGGTCTCGAAGCGCGACGCGGCGTCGACGATGCCGAAGAACCGGTCGGCGTCGCGCTCGGTGTCGAGCGACACACCCTGGACCACGACCTCGGGGCCCTGGTACATGCCGTGCTTCCAGTCGGGCTCGGGCCCGTATCCGGTGCCGACCGCGATGTGGGATTCGATGAGCGGCGTGACCTCGATCTCGAGCGCGCCGCCGGGCGCGTGTGGGAACGAGAGCTTGCTGCGGCGGATGCGGCGCGTCCCCGAGATGAACTCGTGCTCGTGCTCCGGACGCCCGAGCTGCTCGATCGGCTTGTCGGGATCGGCCCAGATGCGGGTCGCGTGCTCGAGGTCGCGTGAGCCGTCGGGCCTCTCGGAGCACATGTAGACGATCGAGTGGTCGTCGAACTGGATCGGGTCGTAGTTCCACATGCTCATCGCGAACGGCCCCTCGGCGAGGATGCCCGGCGGCTCGGGATCGCCGATCGGACGTACGCCCCACGACCGATCGCGCGTGCCCTTCCAGTTGGGCCCCTGCGCCTCGATCCGATCGTCGTCGACGATGATGTGGCCCTCCCAGAACCCGGTCTGCGCGAAGCGCTGGGTGTCGAACGTGATGCGCTCCATCTGGCGGATGTAGTGGCGCGCTTCGAGCACCGGCGCCACCGATCCGGTGAACGTGAGATCGAAGGACACGCCGTGCTCGTTCGGTGCAAGCGAGAAGCGGACCTTCTTGAGTCCCTCGATCACCTTGAGCGAGAACGGCCCGACGGTGGTGTCCATGCGGTCGGTGCCGAGCGGGCGCGACGCACGCACCACGCGATGCTCGGTCCCCCGGCGCACGAGCACGAACGCATCCTGGACCGACAGGTTCGGGTACTGCC
>JALHSW010000177.1 GCA_022865365.1 Acidimicrobiia bacterium
GATGCACACCTCGCCCGGCGCATACCGGGCGGCTTCCTCGATGTCGATGACCCGATCGGCCTGCACGTCGAGCAGACCCATCTCCCGGGCGAGTGCCGTGTTGTGCACCATGGAGCGCCCCAGGAACGCGACGCGACGTCCGGCGGCGATCGCCTCGTGCGCGACCTGCTCGACCCGGTGCAGGTGCGACGCGAACGACGCGATGACGAAGCGCCGGTCGGGGAAGTCGCGGAGCAGGTCGCGGATCACCGGCCCGACGCTGGACTCCGACTCGGTCTGCCCCGGCCGCTCCGCATTGGTGGAGTCCGAGAGCAGCATCTTCACCCCCCGCTGGCCGATCGCGCCGAGACGCGACAGGTCGGTGCGGCGACCATCGACCGGGGTGAGGTCGAGCTTGAAGTCACCGGTGTGCAGGATCGTGCCGATGGGCGTCGTGTACGCCACGGCGAACGCATGGGGGACCGAGTGCGTGACCGGGATGAACTCGGCCTCGATGGACCCGATCGTGTGGGTCTCACCGTCCTTGACCGGGATGAGGGTCGTGCGATCGAGGACGCGAGCCTCCTCGAGGCGCTTGCGCGCGAACCCGAGGGAGAGCGCGGAGCCGTAGATCGGCGCCGGGACGTCACGCAAGAGGTAGGAGAGCCCCCCGACGTGGTCCTCGTGGCCGTGAGTCAGCACGATGCCGTCGACACGCTCGGCGTTCTCACGCAGGTAGGTGAAGTCGGGGAGCACGAGGTCGACGCCGGGCATGTCGGCGTCGGGAAACATGAGACCGCAGTCGACGACGACGATGCGACCCTCGACCTCGAGGCAGAAGCAGTTGCGGCCGATCTCGCCGAGCCCACCCAGGAAGACGATGCGGACTGGAGTGGTCATCGGTGCCCAACGTAGTGCGCCCCGGGCGCGAGCCCGGGGCGCAGCTGCGTCGCTTGCGATCGGGACGCCTACTTGTCGGCCGCCATCACGTCCATGCCGAAGCGGCGCGCGAACTTCTGGTTCGACGTCATGCGCGCCGTGTACGCGTCACTCACGGTCTTCCACTTCTCTTCCGTGTAGCCGTTGGCCTTCGCGATCTCGAGCTGCTTCGCCGTGTCTGCGCCGGCCGGCTGCATCTTGATGCAGAGGGCGAGGTAGTCCTTGTACGAAACGCCTTCGATCGGCGCGAACGCAGGGTCTTTGTCGACGTCGATCGCCGCGGCCTCGGACTTCAGGGCGTTCGACTCGGCCTGCCCGGCCGCCATCTGCTGGTTGGCCCAGCCGGCGCCACCTTGGGCCCCCGCCTGGCTCATCGCCTGCTGCATGGCGTCGTCAGCCTGCTTCTTGGCGTCCTTGAACATTCCCATCGAATCAGCTCCTCACCAGGGGCGGTCGGATGCAGTCTGTCCGAATCCGAGTGTGAGCGAAAGAGACGAATCGGTGAGGTCGCTGCTTACCGCCTGGGCGTACAGGCTGGGCCTACGCGCTGGCCGCCTCGCGGTCCTGGGCCACCATGTCGAGGGAGGCGTACTCCTCGCCGGTGTCGGCCCAATCCTCGAACTGGATCACGCCGAGCTCGGTGAACTTCTCGCGCAACCAACCGTCGGCCGCGTCGAGGAGGCCGAGCTTCTTGCAGTTCGGCACGATCTTGGAGAACAGCATCCCCTGGAAGATCGGACGGTCGGGCGCCTGCAGGACGAACTTGACCGCCTGCTTCACGTCGACCCCCATGCGCTCCCAGACCTCCTGCTGGAGGAAGCGGTCGCGCATGCGAACGGCCGCCTCGTACGCGAACTCCTGGCGCTCGCGGATCTCCTTGGCGCTCAGCTGCTCGTAGTACTCCTGCAGGGAAAGCACGCCGAATGCGACGTGGCGGGCCTCGTCGCTCATCACGTAGCGCAGGAGCTGCTTCAGGAGCGGCTCGGTCGACATCTGGTGCATGAACCCGAACGAAGCGAGCGCCAGACCCTCGACCATGATCTGCATGCCGAGGTAGGTCATGTCCCAGCGGTTGTCGGTGATGATGTCGTCGAGCAGTGCCTTGAGGTGCGCGTTGATCGGGTAGTGACCCGACAGCTTCGTGTCGAGGTAGCGCGAGAACACCTCGACGTGACGCGCCTCGTCCATCACCTGCGTCGACGCGTAGTACTTGGCGTCGATCCACGGGACGGTCTCGACGATCTGGGCGGTGCAGATGAGGGCGCCCTGCTCACCGTGCATGAACTGCGACAGCGTCCAGTTCTGCGACTCCACCCCGAACTCGAGCCACTCCTTGTCGCCCCAGTTCTCGAACGGCGTGCCGGTCGTGTCGATGCCCGACTGGTACAGGTAGCTGTTCGCGGCCTGGTTCGCCTCGACCACCTTCTCCTGGTCGACCTCGGTCTCCCACGGCAGGTCGTTGGCGTTCCACTGCGAGGTCTTCGCCTTCTCGTAGAGCTTCGCGAGCGGCGCGCGGCTGCGCTCGTAGTCCCAGGTGAAGATCGTGCTGCTGTTGGCTGCGACCTCGTGCATCGTCGCGTCGACGTCACTGTTCGAGGTCGCAAGGATCGCTTCGATGTCGTCCAGATCGGCGCGGCCGATGAGCTCTTCGTTCGAGATGGCCATGGCAGTCAGCCCTTCGACAGCTGGTTGCGGACTTCCGGGAGATGGGACGGTTGGATCGCGGGGAGCACGAAGGCGCGCACGTATCCACGCAGCGCTTCGGCATCCGCGAGGGACACGGGTGCAGTCGGCGACAGCCAGAGCGCGAGTCCGATGCGAGCGACCCACTCGGCCGCGCGCTCCGCGTCGTCCCCGAGGAAGCGGGCGAAGCACGGGGCGATCGCCCCGGCCGCGTCCTGCAAGAACCGGTCGCCGCCCGCGAACGTCAGGTACGGCAGCAGTTGGTCGGGTTCGACGTCGGCGACGAACCGCAGCGCCGGATGCTCCCCCAGCTCGCGACCCGCGACACCGAGCACACCGACCACGGCGTCCTCGAGCGTGGTGGCCGAGCCGGCCACCTCACGAACGAGGGACGCGACGCGCGACGCCTCCGCGTGCACCGCGGCGGTGACGAGCTCCTGGCGGGAGCCGAAGTAGCGGTAGAGGGTCGCACGGGAACAGCCGGCTTCGCGCGCGATGTCGTCGATCGTGGTCTTGCTCAGCCCGTGGCGAGCGATGCACGCCAGGGTCGCGTCGACCGCGCGCGTTTCGACCCGATCCGGGTCGAGGGCGTTGACAGCGAGCGCAGCGGTCACCGTTGAGATGATACGACCATGATCGTCTCACGGTCAACGTGTCGCACGCCACACCGTCTCGCACCTTGCTCCGGGCCCGCACCTGCTCAGGGAAGGGGCGGGGCCCGGTCAGCTCGCCGACACGAGCCCATCCCATTCGACCAGCAGCTTCGAAGGATCGGTCGTGCTCACGCGGACGGGCACGGTCGCGCCCTTGGCGAGGCGGTCGTTGAGCTTGAGCGGCATCCGAGATCGGTGGACCTTGTGGAGTGTCTCGCCCCGTCCGGTGCTCACGTCGAGCCCGAGCTCGACGAGCGTCGTGCCCTCCTCGGAGCTCCCCGCCACGTACTTGAAGCCGGTGATGGTGCCTTGTGCCGGGATCCCTGTGGTCTCGAGCTCGGTGACCGTCTGCTCCAACATCGTGCCCGGGAGCGGCACGTCGGGCTTGACCTTGCGGATGTCGCGCGAGGCGTAGAACGCCCAGAACAGGAACCCGGCACCGAGCACGAGGAACAGGCCCCCCGAGACACGAGGCCTCCGGCCGCCGCGGGAAGCGCAGCCGCGCCGATGAGCATCGGCACACCGAAGACCAGGAACATCACGCCCATCAGGAACGGGAACCAGAAGTACTACCCGGCCTTGCCCGTCTCGCCGTAACGGTGACGCCGGCGGTCCGACGGCTGCATGCCGTCGCCACCGAGGTTGTTGAGGCCGCTGCTGCTCACGTAGGTCATTGCCGTTCTCCCTGCCCTGTCGCGCACTGGAGCGCGAAGGGGCGGCCCCTGTCACGCAGGCGGCCGCCCCAGGCACAGTGCTCAGAGTTGGGCGCTCAGCCCTGCGGGCGGGTCCAGTCGATCGCGATCGCTGACGGGTCGGCCGGGTCGACGCGCACGCCGACCTTGTTGCCCGGAGCGACCATTGGGATCTGCATCTGCGGGATGGCAGTCGTGAGCTGCGTGGTGTAGGGGTCCTTGCCCTCCACGGCGACCTCGAGGTCCAGGAAGACCTGGGGGTTGAAGTTCACGAGCGTTCCGGTCTCCTGCAGCGCCTTGATCGTGGCGGTGCCGGGCGTGCCGGTGGTGAGGAGCTGGTTCTGGGCCTGCATGTCGGCCTGCATCCCCATGGCGTCGTCGAGGGCACCACTCATCTGGTTCAGGGTGTTCGGGGTGTCCTTGATCCTCCCGAGCATGCTGGTGGGTCGACCCTGCTGCTTGCTGAGCTCCTTGCTCTGGTCGGTCATCTTCTTGATGTCCTTGAACATGCCCACGATGACTCCTTCTGGACCGGTCTGATCTGGTCCTGGTTGATCCAGTCAGGGCGCCCGGTGCGCCCCGACTCGTGGAGTGTCGCAACGGGAGGACGTCTCGGCCTGAGTACCGCTTACTCAATTTCCCGGCGCGCGGGTGGGGGTGCGGTTCCCCGAAGGGGCTCGCAAGATCCCCCCGAGCAGCTCACGGCCCACGAGACCCCGGACGGCAGCCGGATCGGCGAGATCCCAGCGCCCGGGGCTCCCGATCAACGAGAGCAGCGTCCGCGCAA
>JALHSW010000178.1 GCA_022865365.1 Acidimicrobiia bacterium
GAGCTCGTGGCAGCTCCTTGCCCGCTTCGTCGACCACCTGCACGTTGTCACCCACCTGGCCCAGTGCGCCCGCCCGTTCCTCGGCGTCGCGGTTCACCGCCACGCCGCCCTCGGTCGCGCCGTACGCGTCGATCACGTCGATACCGAAGCGTCGGGCGAAGGAGTCGACGACCTCCGGCGAACCCTCGTTCCCGAACGCGACCTGCAACGGGTTGTCGGCGTCGTCGGGCTGCTCGGGTGTCGACAGGATGTACGCAAGGGGCTTTCCCGTGTAGTTGAAGTACGTCGAGCCGTAGTGGCGCACGTCGGCGATCCAGCGCGAGGCGCTGAACCGTCGCGCCAATCCCACGGACGCGCCGTACACGATGGACGGCGCCCAGCCGACCATGAGCGCACTGGAGTGGAACAGCGGCATGCACACGTAGCCGACGTCGTCGGAAGCGAGATCCATGATGATCCCCATGCGCGTGCCGGTCACCAGGAACCGACGTTGCGAGCAGATCACCGCTTTGGGTGCGTCCGACGTGCCGGAGGTGAAGATGAGGCCCCAGAGGGTGTCGGGGCCCGGTTCGATCCCGGCGTCGGCGGTGCCGACGGCCCCGAGCGCGTCGTCGAGGTCGGAGCCGAGCGCGGGCGAAGGGTCCTGGGGATCGGGATACCGACCCGACACGAGCACCTCCGGGAGATCCGACGCGATCGGCTCGAGCAGCGGCAGGTGGCGCGGCTCGCTGATCACGAGGTCACAGTCGGTGTGCTGCAGGTCACGCAGCAGGTGCGCGTCGCGGCGAGTGTGGTTGAGGCCCACGACGGCGGCGCCCGCGAGCGCGGCGCCGCCGAGCACGAAGAGGTAGTCGGGCGTGTTGTCGAGCAGGACGCCGACGTGCGTCGCGCGCTCCTGCCCCGAACCCCGTGTGGCCCGGCGCTCCAAGAAGAGGTTCGCGAAGCGGTGACACTCGGCGACGTACCCGCCGTGGGTCCAGACCCGGTCGCCGAACTTCACCGCCGGCCGGTCACGAACCTCCGGATCGGCGGCGTTGCGCCGGAGCAGCGCCGCCGCGTCGGCCGCGGGCATCGGCGCCTCACCGGGCGCGGGGACGGCGCGACTTCGGAGACTCGACCCTGACACGGCCGTCAGGCTACCGGGCCGGTCCCCGGGTTCGGCTCCCCCGTCGGCTCGACGACCACGACGGGGATGCGGCGGGTGGTCGCGTTCTCGTAGTCCGCGTAGCCCGAGTAGACATCGACGAAGCGGGCCCAGAGGGCGTCGCGCTCTACAACGGTCGCGTCACGAGCTCGGCCGTCGAGTGTGCGGCGCCCCACCTGCACCGTCACCGCGGGGTTCGCCGAGAGGTTCAGGTACCAGGCCGGATCGCGGTCGTGACCGCCGTTCGACGCCGCGAACGCGTACCCGTCGCCGACCTCCAGCGCGATGAGCGGCCAGGTCCGCTTCTTGCCAGTCTTGGCGCCGGTCGTGGTGAGCAGGACCGCGGGCGCGCCCCGGAGCGACCCGCCGAGGCGTCCGCCGCTCGCCCGGTACCAGAACCGGTGCAGCGCCGAGAAGCCCTTGGTGAGCAGCGGGGACGCCTGCACGAGACGGTTCTTCGCCACCGGCGCAACCTAACCGGAATTCTCAGGGACGCAGGCCGCTCGCCGCCAACCATACGGTCATCGCGCCGAGCTCGCGGTTCGCCCACGCGTAGTAGGGGACGAGGGTGAGATCGACCGGCTCGATGGCGACGGGTGCCGACGCGGACGCGTACAGGCCGGGGAACGGCGTCACCCGCCGCGTGCCGCGCGCGTGGACGACGGTCACACCGCCGAGCAGATCGGCGCGCCACTCGGCGACGAGCGGTGAGTCCGCCGCGAGGCCGACCTCGAGCACGTCGACGCCGGGATGGTCGACGGCTTCCGCGCAGTAGATGAGCGGGCCGCGCCGGATCGCGACACTCCCACGGTTGGCCTCGACACGCGGGTGCGCGACGAGCGCTTCCGGTGTCATCGCCAGGTCGAGGCTGATCCGGTCGCCCGCCTCCCAGCTGCGGTGCAGCTCGAGGTACGTCCCCGGCTCGGGAGGCGGCAGGTGCTCGTCGTTCACGGCGACCGCGGGCGACGCACACCATCCGGGGATCCGCAGGAACAGCGATCGAGGGGTGCGCGCCCCGGCGGCGACATCGTCGACGGTGATGTCGACCCGATCGCTCCACGGGTAGCCGGTTGTCACAGTGAGCCCGAGGCCGGCGGCCCGCACCGAAGAGGCAGCGTAGAGGTGCAACCACAGCCCCTCCGCGCTCGTCCCGTACAGGTAGCCGGGCACCGAGGCCACGAGCCGGTTCACGTTCGGCGGGCAGCAGGTCACCGGGTGGAAGGGGCGTCGCCGCGCCGGGAGGAAGAGCAGGTTGAACCCGGCGAGGTCGTGCATCCACGGATCCTGCTCGTCGTCCCCCGAGTCGGCGAGCGGGTTGACGTAGGACCACTCGTCACCCGCGAGCGACATCCCCACGAGCGCCGCGTTGTGAAGCGCGAGCTCGAGCCGATCGGCGAACTCGGCGCCGCCGGCGGCCTGGAGCATCCGCCACGCCCACAGCACCACGCCGATCCCCGCGCAGGTCTCGGCGTACGCCGAGGCGTTCGGCAGCTCGTAGCGGCGGCCGACGGACTCGCCGAGCCACCGACCGCCGACTCCCCCGGTAACGTACGAGCGAGTGTCGACCAGGCTCGACCACATGCGCACGACGTCGCGTTCGAGCGCGTCGTCGCCGGTGTCGAGCACCACGTCGGCGAGCCCGCAGGCGTAGTACTCGGCACGGACCGCGTGGCCCCACAGCTCACGTAGCCCCGCGTGGTCCACGCGATCGAGAAACCAACCGGCCAGGGTGAGGTAGCGATCGTCGGCGGTCTCGCGCCCGAGCTCGACGAGCCCCATCTCGACCCCCGGGTGGGCATCGGCGTCTTCCCGCAGGCCGGGTCCGAAGGTCGCGCGGAGGTGGTCGGCGAGGCGGGTGGCGCAGGCGAGCAACCGATCATCGTCGGTCACGCGGTGGTGCGCGACGGCGGCCTGGAACAGGTGGCCCGCACAGTAGAGCTCGTGCGAGGTGGTGAGGTCGGCGTAGCGGTCGTCGCCGAACGCCGTGTTGACGTAGCCGTCGGGTGCCTGCGCGCCGATCACCGCGTCGATCACTTCGTCGAGCCGCTCGCGGAGCGCTTCGTCGGCGACCGTGGCCAACGACCACGCCGCACCCTCGATCCACTTGTAGAGGTCGGAGTCGGTGAACCACAGGCCCCGTCGCTCGGCGTCGACGGCCCCCGAGAGCCGGCGGAAGTTGTCGACGACCCCCTCGGCCTCGAGACGCTCGAGCAGCGCAACGATGCCGCGGTCGTTGGCCGCCATCCGGTCGGCCCAGAACCCCGGGTGCATCGTCACATCGCCGACGGGGACGCTGCGAAGCCGCGCCCCACGGCTCGCTTCGGTTCGGGTGACACCGCGCACCGCGGTCATCGTGCCACGTCGACGAGCAGGTTCCCGCCCCGCCCGGGCCGATTCCGCGACCAATATGCTCCTGCGCATGGAGGACCGGCTGACCCAGGCGCTGTACCTCGAGATGACCGAGCTCACTCCGGACGCCTACGCCGCCGCACGCGTGCCCGGCGTGCTCGCCCTCCCGGGGGTGGAGCGGGCGACGTGGTGGGAGAACGTGAAGCGGGACCGCGACGACCTGCCGCGCGTGCTTCCCGAGTTCGCCCTGCTGGGCGTGTACGAGGTCGACGAGACGTTCGTCGCACCCGACGCGCAGGAGGGGATCAACGCTCTCCACTTCCGACGTACCCCGCGGCCCGGTCAGGGGAGCCTTTCGGCTGCGAAGACGATCGGCCTCTCACTCGTGCTCATCAGCCCGACCGAACCCGAGCGGGCGCAAGAGCTGCGCGACTGGGGCGACTTCGTGCACATCCGCCACATCGCACAGGTCGGAGTCCCCGGGTACACCATGATCACGCCGTACGAGAACGTCACCGGCGGCGACCCCCGCTTCATGCACTTCTACGAGATGGACACCGACGAGCCCGAGGCCGCGTTCAAGGCGATGACGCCATTGGTCGAGCAGCGCATCGGCGCCCGGGGCACCGACGAGTTCAAGGCCTGGGGCTGGTGCGACGCGCTGCGCATCATGTACGTCAACACGTTCCGACTCGTGGGCGAGCGGACGCCATGAGCGGCCCCCAGGGTGTGAAGAGCGGACTCTTCGACGTCGTCCGTTCGCAGCGAGCCTGCCGCGACTTCGCCGACCGGTCGGTCGACGACGAGGACATCGCGCGCGTCCTCGAGGCCGCCACCTACGCACCGAGCGCCGAGAACGGCCAGCCCTGGGTGTTCGTCGTCGTGCGCGACGACGCGACGCGGGCACAGATCCACGACCTGACGCTGCGAGCCTGGCAGGATGGTGCGCGAGCGGGCGCGGCGCAGCGGCTCGACGCGTCGTTGCTCGCCGACGTCGACCACGGAATCGCCGGTGGCGGGTACCGAGCGGCGCCGGTGCTCGTCGTCGTCGCCGCCGATACCGAGCGTGGCTTTCCGTCCACCGTCGGGTCGTCGATCTTCCCCGCGACCCAGAACCTCCTGTTGGCCGCGACGGCCCTCGGTCTCGGGTCAGCCCTCACGACGATCACCACGGCGTTCGCCGAAGAGCTGCGCGAGCTGCTCGGGCTCCCAGTGCACGTCGCACCCCAGGCCGTGGTGCCTCTCGGCTACCCGGCGCGCCCGCTCGGCCTCTCGCGCCGCGAGCCCTTCGCGGAGCACACCCACCGCGATCGCTTCGGCAACCCCTGGGAGCGGCTCTCTTCGTCAGATCGTGACGGTGGCGCCGCTTGAGGCGGCAGAAGCGCGGATCGCGTCCAACACCCGCATCTCGGCCACACCATCGGCGAACGTCGGGACCGGCACCGCGTCGGGGAGCGGCCGACCTTCGACCCCGGCACGGAGCACCTCGCAGAGGCGCATGAACGGACCCAGCTCGAGATGGGTGAACCGGTGGCGCGGATCGTCGGTCTCCACGGGCGGGCTCGGGAGCACGAGGTCGGTCGGCACCTCGAGGCGAACCGTGCCGTCGGCGTCGGCCAGCCACGGCTCGTCACCGTCGATCCAGATCGTGCCCTGCGAACCCGCGACCCGAGTCATACCGGCGAGAGGCCCCCACGCGGCGGCCGTCTGCTGGAGCACCCCTTCCACGCCGGACGCGAGCCGGAAGCGCACCGTGAAGGAGTCCTCGGCGCCACCCTCGCGCGCGGAGACGACATTGAGTCCCGCGCTCACCTCGGCGAACTCGCCGAGCCACGTGCGGATCTGGTCGACGACGTGCGAGCCCGACGCCCCGAGCCAGCCCCCGCCGGCGTCCGGGTCGAACCACCCTGGCGGCGTCCTGGTGTCGGGATCCGCGACCAGGGGAACGTACGACACCAGCGTCGCGAGCCGGGGCTCGCCGATGCGTCCGTCGGCGATCGCCCGGCCGACCGTCGCCCGGTCGCTCGCCCAGCGGAACTCGTGACCCACGAGATGA
>JALHSW010000179.1 GCA_022865365.1 Acidimicrobiia bacterium
CCGTCCATGATGATCGCCACATGCAAGGGAGGATCGGTTCGATCCGGTCCTTCGGGTGCGGGGGCGGCGGGCGCAGCGCCGGTCACTCGACCCGCTTGCCCCGGTACTTCGGTACGAGGACCTTGCGGACGTACCCGAGGCCGAGGCCCACCGCCATGGCGATGAAGCTGACCGCCAGGATCGGGGCGAGCCAATAGAACCACTGGTACTGCGAGTCGGCGAACATCACGCGCTCTGCACCCTTCTTGCGACGGGAACGCTTGCTCCGGCCGGGCCGGGTGACGCCATCATACGATCGCGACTCACGGCTGCGGGCGCTCGTGCCACTCGATGCCGATCGACTCGGCGATCTGGCGCTTCAGGTGCGGCGGCAGCTCTTCGCGACACCGACTCGCGACAACCTGCCGGAGCTCGACCTCGAAGTCGAACCCCTGGGCACACGGTGGGCAGCGGTTGAGGTGGCGCGTGATCGTCCATCTCCTCCAGACGGTGATCTCACCGTCGAGGTAGAAGTACATGCGATGGAAGGCCTTGTCTCAGTCCATCTGTCCGCGGCTTCTCCCTACGTTGCTCACGCGGCCGGGTGCGAGGCCGGCTCGGGCACCAGGCCCCGTTCCTTGGCGAAGTCGAACAACCGCTTCTGGAGCTGCCTTCTTCCCCGGTGGAGCCGACTCATCACGGTCCCGACCGGCACGTCCATGATCTCGGCGATCTCCTTGTAGGAGAAGCCCTCCACGTCGGCCAGCAGCACGGCCATCCGGAACTGCTCGGGCAGGGACTCGAGCGCCTCCTTGACGGCAGCGTCGGGCATGGCATCGAGCACCTCGGACTCCGGCGTGCGCTCGGCTTCGGCTGCTTCGAGCCCGCCGATGCGGCGATAGAGCACGAAGTCTTCGCTGTCGTCGAGCTCTGACTCCTGAGGTCGGCGCTTCTTGGCCCGGTAGATGTTGATGTAGGTGTTCGTGAGGATTCGGTAGAGCCAGGCCTTGAGGTTGGTGCCCTCCTTGAACCCGCCGAACCCGCGGTAGGCGCGCAGGTACGTCTCCTGGACGAGATCCTCGGCGTCGACAGGATTGCGGGTCATCCGCATCGCGGCCGAGTACAACGCGTCCATGTAGGGCATCGCGAGGTCGGCGAACTTCGCCTGATCGGCCATCGCTTCCGAGGCTATCCCGCGGGTCAACCGACCCTCGATGCGGCAGTGGGGGTCGCGCCACCCTCGGGCGGCGGTGCTCTCGGTCGCCGTCGCGCCACGACGTGGCCCGGGTAGCGCGCGGGTGTCGTGCTGCTCGCGAACTCCGATGGACGCCGGTTCAGGAAGAGATCGGGACGGTCTCGCGCATCCAGTCCTCGACCTCGGTCTCGTCCTCCATGTCGGCGAGTGGGCCCGGTGAGAACCAGCCCAGGAGGAACAACCCGACGGTCGGGACGAGCAGGAGCGGGATCCACACCGAGCCCTTGGGCGTGACGAGCAGCAGTTCGGCAAGGAACAGTGTCAAGGTCACCCCGATGCCGGCGCCGACGAGCCCGAAGCGCAGGCCGCGCTGCCATCGGTTGCGCGGGAGGCGCCGCCGGCCGATCGCGACCCAGATCACCAGGATGCTCGCACCGGTCGCGATGGCGACGACCAGGGTGAAGATCGCCATGAGCGATGTGGCTGAACCGCGCACGTCGACGGTGAAGTCGCGGGACGCGAGCTGGTTGCGGTCGGGGTCGATGAGGCGAATCGTCGCGGGCAGGAGACCGCTGACCTGCTGGCCCAGATCGAAGAACTCGACGGGGACGTCGACCTTCGAGCGCTCACCGGGCGCCATCGTCGCGTTGACGATCACGTCGTAGGCGAGGAGCGTGAGCCCGAACGCCTTGCCCCGCAACTGCACCTGGCGCACGGTGAGTGACTGGTCGGTGTTGTTGTGCATCACGAGCGCCCGCGTCGACGCACGGTCGGGGTCGATGACGATCGGGTCACCTGTCGACGAGAGGCCGAGGGGCTGAGCGTCGAGGGCGGCCGCGAAGCTCACGTCGGACCGCTGCGCTTGGTACGACAGCGCCGACGGAGGGGCGAGCATTCCGAAGCCGACGACTGCGAGGACGACGAGCACCAGCATGCGTCGCGTTGCGCGAACGACGGACGCTCGGGTCCTCACACCGACGCGGCTCTGTCTGCTGGCCAAGGCTCAGCCCGAGCCCTCGGGGGTGTCAGATGTCCCGCGGCGCCGCCTTCTCGACGGCTTGCGGGGCTCGGCGGGCTCGCCGGCGGTCTCGGCTGCTTCAGGGGTCGGGGACTCCTCACGCGCCCCCGGAGCCGACGGCACCGCGGTCTCACGCGCCCCCGGAGCCGACGGCACCGCGGTCTCACGCGCCCCCGGAGCCGACGGCACCGCGGTCTCACGCGCCCCCGCCGCGGGCATCGGCGACGCTGCGGGCTGCTCCGGCTCGGCCGGTCCCCGGGACGCGCTCGACGTCGCCTCGGACACCTCCGGCGGCTCCTCCCTGCGCGCGCGGGCGTGCTCGAGGCGTCGGCGGCGCCCGATGATGAGAACGGAACGCGAGGCCGCCACGAACGCACCGACCCCGAGGGCGACCCCCACGAGCAGGGTGGCCCAGGTGGGCTGCGGGCCACCGAACGCCCAGGCGATGTCGACGACTGCTGCGCCGGCGACACCGCCGAGGATCGCCATCCCGACATAGGCCGACGTAGCCCGGTGACCTCGCCGGAGCGGCAGGCTGAGTGACCACGCATACGTGATGACGAACGCGAGCACCAAGAACCCGATGAGGCCGTTGGCGGCGAGGAACGCCGGCCGCTCGGCTCGGAACCGGAACTCGTCGTCGCGCAGCTCGCGCTTCCTCGCGTCGAGGAAGCGCAGCTCACCGGTCACCCTGCCACTCACGAGCACGCGCACGCGCGCGGCGTCGATCGCGGCGCGCACGCCGCCGCCCGGGGTGGGTACGAGCACGGCCGAACGCGACGGCGGCAGCTCGAGCCCCAACGCCGAGAAGCCGAGCCGCACGTAGCGAGCGTCGCGGGCGGAGGCCGGCAGCCGCTGGATGCGCACCGGCACGTCGTGCGCGAGGTTGGCCGCGACCGTGCGATCGGAGGTGATGTCCACGCCCGCCACCCGCACGGTCCCGCGCCGCAGCGGGTTCGCCGCGGGCTCGGCCGTCCCGATTCCCACGACGCTGAGCACCACGAGCAGCGCCATCAGGGCGGCCGTGATCGCCAGCGGGACGCGCGGCGGCTTCGGCGGCGCGATCAGGTCGTCGACGCGGACAAGATCTTCGGGGCTCAGCTGATCGATGCGCGCGCCACCGGCGCGCTGCACGCCGGTCGCGCGCACCCGAATCGGCGGCTCCTGCGGGATCGGCGCACCCTTGCCTGCGATCATCGTCTCGCGACCAGTCACCGTGGCTGCCTCGCCCACGACCCCCGTGACGCCACCGGTGGTGGTCGGTGCTGCAGGTCCGGCAGCGAGGGTGATCGGGCCCGGGGCAACCAGCGTCAGATCGGCGAGCCCGAGCCAACCCGAGCCAAACGACTCCGTCGCCGCTTCGGCCAGCGCGACCCCGAACGCCTCCGCGCTCGGGTACCGGTCACCGGCGTCGCGCGCGATCGCGCGCATCGTCACGTCGACCAGTGGGGGCGGCACGTTCGGGGCGGCATCCGCGAGCGAGATGGGGTCCTCGTGCACCCGGCGCTCCAGCACCTCGAGGGAGCCACCTTCGAGCGAGAAGGGCAGCGATCCCGAGAGCAGCTCATAGAGTGCGGTCCCGGTCGCGTACACGTCGGCAGGCGGGCCGCAGGCGATCCCCTCGGCCTGCTCGGGAGCCATGTAGGCCGGCGTGCCGATGACCCCGCCGTCGACGGTCGTGACCGTCTCGTCTCCTCCGAACACCTGGGCGATGCCGAAGTCGGTGATCTTGAGCGTGCGGTCGGCCGCGAACATCAGGTTGTCGGGCTTGATGTCTCTGTGTAGGACGCCCTTGGCGTGCGCCTCCGTGAGCGCGTCGAGGATTTCGCGCAGGATATGCGTCACTTCAGCGATCGGCAGCTCGCCCTCACGGTCCAGCCGTTCCCGAAGCGTTTCCCCTTCGATGTAGGGCATCA
>JALHSW010000180.1 GCA_022865365.1 Acidimicrobiia bacterium
GAGGCGGTCGTGGAACAGGCCGGCAACGCGAGAAAGCTCGGACGGGGGAACACCGACGAAGCAGCCGTCGAGACCGAGCGGCTCCACCAGCTCGGTAGCCAGCACGTCACGGAACGCCCGCCCGGTGACCCGCTCGATGACACCGCCGACGAGCCACCCGAACGTCAGCGCGTGGTACGCGGTCGCGCTCCCCGGCTCGAACGCCGGCGTCATCGATGCGACACCGGCGACCATGTGATCCCAGTCGTAGAGCTCGGCCGCCGTGCTCGCGATCTGCGTCACGTCGTAGAGCCCGGCCTGATGGCTCAGCACCTGGCGGACGGTGATCGTGTCCTTGCCGAAGACCGCGAACTCGGGCCAGTGCGCGGCCACCGGGTCGTCGTAGTCGAGGAGGCCACGGTCGACGCACTGGTGCAGCAGGGTGGAGGTCACCCCCTTGGTGGTCGAGAACGCCATCACGAGCGTCTCGGGGGTCCACGGGGTGCCGGACTCGTCGCGCACACCCGTCCAGGAGTCGACGACGAGCCGGCCCCGGTGATACACCGCAACCGCCGCGCCCCCCTCACCGTGCTCGCGGACGACGGTGTCGAGCCCAATCGCGACCTCGTCGAACTCCGACTCCCACACACCGTGCGCCACGGTGCGGCATCCTACGGGCAGACCGCCAGCACCTTCCCGATGCCGAAGGCCGGAGGAAGTCGATGGAAGCCCTGCGCACCCCCGACGAGCGATTCGTCGGACTCCCCGACTACCCGTTCGAGCCGCACTACCTCGATGTCCCGAGTGGCGCCGGTGGCGACCCACTGCGCGTCCACTACATCGACGAGGGGCCCCGCGACGGTGGCGTCGTCCTGCTCCTCCACGGCGAGCCGTCGTGGAGCTACCTCTACCGCCACATGATCCCGGTGCTCACCGCGGCCGGGCTCCGCGCCGTCGCGCCCGATCTGATCGGCTTCGGTCGCTCCGACAAGCCGACCGAGCGCGACGACTACACCTACCAGCGCCACGTCGACTGGATGCACGCGGTCCTCGAGCAGCTCGACCTCACCGAGATCACGCTCGTCGCCCAGGACTGGGGCGGCCTCATCGGCCTGCGCGTCGTCGGCGAACGCCCGGACCGGTTCGCGCGCGTCGTCGCCGCGAACACGTTCCTCTCCACGGGCGACCGCAAGCCCGGCGACGCGTTTCTCGCGTGGCAGCGATACTCCCAGGAGACGCCCGACTTCGCGGTCGGCAAGATCGTCAACGGCGGATGCGCCACCGACCTCTCACCCGAGGTCATCGCCGCGTACGACGCTCCGTTCCCCGACGCTCGATACAAGGCCGGCGCCCGGCAGTTCCCCACGTTGGTGCCGACGAGTCCGGACGACCCGGCCGTACCGGCCAACCTGCGCGCGTGGGAGGCACTGCACGCGTTCACCAAACCGTTCCTGTGCGCGTTCAGCGATCGCGACCCGATCACCCAGGGTGCCGACCGCGTGCTGCGCGCCGAGATCCCTGGGTGCGAGGGCCAGCCGCACACGACCATCGAAGGTGGCGGCCACTTTCTCCAGGAGGACCGCGGTCCGCAACTCGCGAAGGTCGTCGTCGACTTTGTCGGGAACACCCGCGCGTGAGCACCCCCGCCGCGGTTCGCCGGGGCACCCACCCGTTACGCGGCCCCGTGATCCCGGCGTTGGTCCCGGCGCTGGTCGCGATCGGGATCGTCGCGTTCGTGCGCGTCGCCTGGGACGTCCCGAGCGGCGTCGTGGTGCAGGGCGCGATCATCGGTGGCCTCACATCGCTGTTGGCGCTCGGGCTCGCGCTCGTGTGGCGAGCGAATCGCGTGATC
>JALHSW010000181.1 GCA_022865365.1 Acidimicrobiia bacterium
CGGCGAGGCATGCTCCCAACACCGCCTGTTCCCAAGTCGGCGGGGTTCCCGCGACCCGTACGACCCCGGGGCGAACGATCGCCAGGCGACCGGCGCGGAGTGCGCCGGCGAACTGGTGCCGGGTGAGGAGGCGCCCGATCTGCGGTCGGGTCAGCAGTCCGTGCTGTCGCTCCGCGCTCGTCACCAGGTCTCGATGCATGCTCGCCTCGACGCATCGCCCGATGCCCGTGACCCAGCCCGACGGCAGAGTATGTGACGCCTCGGCCGGTGGGTGCGGCCGGCCTGTCACATGCTCCCGAGAGGAAGGGTCAGCGGCCGGGAGTACCGTGGCCGCATGAGTCTGCGGCGTCGGCGTTCGAAACAGGACACGCGGGGCTTCCGCTACTCCGCGTGGGACGGCTCGCAGCGCGGCTTCGATCTCGATGCCGACGCGCTGCTCGACGAGATGACCGACGACCTCCTCTACCACGGCGACCTGCACGCCTCGCTGCGGCGCTTGATGCAGCAGGGGTTGCAGGACCGCAACGGCGAAGAGCTCATGGGGCTGCGCGACATGCTCCAGCGCCTGCGTGAGCAGCGCCGCGAGATGCTCGACCGCTACGACCTCGGTGGCGTGTACGAGGACATCGCCGAGCAGCTGCGCGAGGTCGTCGAACAGGAGCGCGAGGGCATCGAGCAGCGGTTGGACGACGCGCAGGCATCGGACGATCGCCGCCGTCAGGAGATCGTGGAGGACCTCGCCAAGGAGCGCCGTGAGCAGCTCGACGCGCTCCCACCCGATCTTGCCGGGCGCGTGCAGGAGCTCCAGCAGTACGACTGGATGGACGACGCGGCGCGGCAGCGTTTCGAGGAGCTGATGGAGCAGCTCAAGGAGCAACTGTTACAGAGCACGTTCAACCAGATGTCCGAGGGCATGCAGAACATGGACCCGGAGCGCATGGCGCGCATGAAGGACATGCTCAACGAGCTCAATCAGATGCTCGACCAGCGGGCCCGCGGTGAGGAGCCCGACTTCGACGGGTTCATGGAGCGCTTCGGCGACTTCTTCCCGGGCAACCCCCAGACGCTCGACGAGCTGCTCGAGCAGATGGCGCAGTCGATGGCCCAGATGCAGCAGATGCTCAACTCGATGACGCCAGAGCAGCGGGCCCAGCTCCAGGCGCTTTCGGAATCACTCCTCGAGGACATGGACCTGCGCTGGCAGGTCGACCAGCTCGCCCGCAACCTCCAGCAGGCGTTCCCCAACCTTCCGTGGGAGCGGGCGCAACCGTTCCGGGGCGACGATCCGCTCTCGATGGGCCAGATGCCCGGGCTGCTCGAGCAGCTCGGCGACATGGACGACCTCGAGCACCTCCTCCGCCAGGCCACCCAGCCCGGCGAGCTGGCCGAGGTCGACATCGATCGTGCGCGCGAGCTCCTCGGCGACGACGCGGCGCGCAGCCTCGAGCGGCTCGCCGAGCTCGCCAAGATGCTCGAGGAGGCCGGCCTCATCGAGCAGCGCGAGGGCCGGCTCGAGCTCACCCCGCGCGGCATCCGAGCGCTCGGTCAGAAGGCGCTCGGCGATCTGTTCCGCAAGCTCATGAAGGACCGCTCGGGTCGGCACGACTCCGAGCGCGAAGGCATCGGGCACGACCCGGCGTATGACCACAAGCCGTACGAGTGGGGCGACCCGTTCCGCCTCGATGTGCAGCAGACGATCAAGAACGCAATCTCGCGCAGCGGCGGAGGCACGCCCGTGCGGCTCACCCCCGATGATTTCGAGATCGAGCGTACCGAGCAGGTCACGCGCAGCGCGACGGTGCTGCTGCTCGACGTGTCCCTCTCGATGCCGATGCGCGACAATTTCCTGTCGGCGAAGAAGGTCGCGATGGCGCTGCACTCGCTCATCACGAGCCAGTTCCCGCGCGACTACTTCGGGCTCGTCAGCTTCGGCCGCGTTGCGCGCGAGGTGCCACCCGAACGACTTCCCGAGATGAGCTGGGACTTCGAGTGGGGAACCAACATGCAGCACGCGATGCTGCTCGGGCGCCAGATGCTCCGTCGCCAGTCGGGCACGAAGCAGATCATCATGGTCACCGACGGCGAGCCCACCGCCCACATCGAGAACGGTGAGGCGTACTTCTCGTACCCGCCCTCACCGGTGACGATCGAGGAGACGCTCAAGGAGGTGATGCGCTGCACGCGCGACGGGATCCGCATCAACACCTTCATGCTCGACGAGAGCCACTACCTCCGCGACTTCGTCGAGCGCATGATGCGCCTCAACGGCGGCCGCGCGTTCTTCACCACACCCGACAACCTGGGCGACTACGTGCTCGTCGACTTCCTCGAGCAGCGCCGGAGCAACCGCCGAGCGAGCTGAGGGCGCGCCGTCGCTCAGCGCGGCGCTACGACCGCGTGGGCGACGCAGCGTGGGGTGCCGTGTCCTCTCTCGAAGAGGTCGCCCGCGCCGAGCATCTTGATGTTCTTCGTTCGGCCCGGGGCGATCGGCGCTCGTGTGGTGCCGCTCAATCCATCGCGCAGGTTCCCGCGGACGTAGCGCACGTCGATCCGGAACCGGTGGCGCGCGTCCGAGACGTTCGTGATCGTGCCGTGCCATTCCCACGACCCTGCGAAGCTGGGTTCGCAGGACGTCGTGGTGACGACGGCGTCACCGTCGGGCGCGCCTCGCCGCCCGCTCGCGGCTGAGGCGTCGTCGTGCGGCCCGAGCCATGCGGCCCCGACCCCGCAGGTCAGGGCGAGCGTCGCGAGGACGAGCCGGACGCGACGGGCTCGATCGGTGGCGCGGGGCTTGGAATCGTTCATGGCGGCCTCCCGGGTCGTGGCAGTGATGCGGTCGACCCTGAGGCGCGGCGACGGTGACGGTGACGGTGATGGTGACGGTCAGTCGAGCGAGAGCGCATCCTCGTAAGCGGTCAGGGTGGTGCTGTCGAAGCAGACAAATCGGACGAGCTCGATGTGCTCGGCCGGCGTCTCCCGGCACGTTTCGACGGCGATGGCCGTGGCGGCATCGAGCGGATATCTGTAGATCCCGGTGCTGATGGCCGGGAAGGCGATCGAGGAGGCCCCGAGGTCTTCGGCGACCTCGAGGGATCGTCGGTAGGCCGAGGCCAGGAGCTCGGGTTCGCCCTGGTCACCCCCGTGCCAGTCGGGCCCGACGGCATGGACGACCCAGCGAGCCGGGAGCCCGAAGCCAGGGGTGGCCTTGGCGTCTCCGGTGGCGCAGCCGCCGAGGGCGGCGCAGGCAACGGCGAGCCCGGGGCCGGCGGCGGCGAAGATCGCGCCGCAGACACCGGCCCCACAGGCCAGTTCGGAGTTGGCGGCGTTGACCACGACGTCGGTCGTCTCGGCGGTGATGTCACCCGAAACGGCTTCGGTACGCCGATTCATGGCGAAATCGGTCGGAAAATCACCAGAAATCTCGCTTCAGAACCCATAGAAATCGGACATTCAGGACGCCCGAGGTGATCTTCCCCTTGCGTTTCGGGGTGTTCGCCTACAAGCATGACACTGATGTAGTTCCACTGGTGTCGTTCAAAGGAGGATGCCGGTGAGTGCCCAAGCATTCATGGAGATCGTGCGCCAGGTCGAGGGCGACGAGGCGGGTCGGTGGCAAGAGCGCGCCAACTGCCTCGGGGTCGATCCCGACCTGTTCTTCCCCGAGCGGGGGGCGTCCACCCGCGAGGCGAAGGGGGTCTGCCGGGGCTGCGAGGTCCGGGTCGACTGCCTGGAGTACGCCCTCGCCCACGGTGAGAAGTTTGGCATCTGGGGCGGGCTCTCGGAGCGGGAACGGCGTCGGGTGCGGCGGGAGCGGGCGCTCGAGCGGCGCCGGCTCGCCTCGGCCTAGGACGGGCGAGCTCAGCCCAGGTCGTCGCCCCGGCTCAGCCAAGGTCGTCACCAGCCTCCCTGGCGGCCCGGGCGAGGCGGGCCTCGATCGTGAGGCCGTCGCCGAGTTTCGACCACGCACGAAACGCCTCGCTCCAACGGCTGGCCTCCGCGGCGGGCGCCAGGCCGACGACCTCGACTCGGGTGATCTCCCAGTCGTCCTTGGCGGCGAGGCGGCGCACCTCCGAAGCGGCGGCCTCGACCCCGGTCACCGGGAGATCGACGAGGTTCATCGAGACCTGCACGACGTCCTCGGACTCGAGGAGCAGCCCGAGGGCCCGCACGCCGGCGAGGCCGCCATCTCGCTCGCGCACCCTCCGCGCGATGTCGCGCGCCACGATCACGTCGTTGGTGTCGAGCCAGCAGTTCAGCGCGACGAGTGGTGGACGCGCCCCGACCGCCACGGCTCCCAAGGTGGGGTGGGGGGCGAGTGGACCGAGATCGGGCGCCCGCTTCACGAACGCCTCGGCGCGTAGCTCCGGAAGCGACCGGCGCAAGGGGTCGGCATCGTCGTAGAGGAAGACGGGGAGCGCGAGCTCGGCGACTGCCCATTCGGCAAAGCCAATCGCCGCTGACGCAGCGACCTCGTGATCCTCGTCGAGGGCACAGAACGGCACCACGTCGAGCACACCCATCCGCGGGTGCACGCCCTCGTGGTCGGTGAGGTCGAGTCGCGTGGCAACGGCGCGAGCGAGAGCGGCGACTGCCGTCTCGGCGTCCCGGAACCCCGGACCGGCGAGGGTGAGGACCGAGCGGTTGTGGTCGTGGTCGGTGTGCACGTCGAGGAGCGAGCGCCCGCAGGCCGCCGCGAGGGCCGCGATGGTGGTGGCGCTGCGTCCCTCCGACACGTTGGGCACACACTCGAGCATCAAGTCCAGGCTACGCATCCGTAAGGTATTGGGGATGCGGATCGGGTTGGCGTTGCCCCAGTACGACTACTCGGTGCCGGGCGAGTCGCCCCTGACCTTTCCGACGCTCGCTGCGCACGCGGTGCGGGCCGAGGAGCTCGGCTACGACTCGCTGTGGCTCTCGGACCACCTCTTTCTCGGGATCGCGAAGTATGGGGGGCGGGAGGAGCCTTACGGCGCCTTCGAGCCCATCGCGACCCTGGGTGCGCTCGCCGGCGTCGTCACCCGCCCCCGGCTCGGCACGCTGGTGCTCTGTGAGGCCCTGCGCCAGCCGACGGTCGCGGCCAAGGCCCTCGCCACGCTCGATCGCATCTGTGGTGGGCGCCTCGACGTCGGCCTCGGCGCGGGCTGGTACGAGCCCGAGTACCTCGCGATCGGGATGGAGATGCCGACACCGGGCGTGCGGATCCGGCGCCTGCGTGAGGCCACCGAGATCGTCACCGGGCTGCTGGGCGGCGACGAGCTCACCTACCACGGCGAGTTCTTCCATGCCGTGGGCGCGCGCGTCGACCCGCCCGCGCTCCAGCAGCCCCGCCCGCCGGTGTTCCTCGGGGGCAAGGGTGACAATCTGCTGGCGACCGTTGCTGCCCACGCCGACGGCTGGAACACCTGCTGGGCCTGGACCTTCGACGCGTACCGGGAGCGGCTCGGCGTCCTCGAGCGTGCCTGCGAGGCAGTGGGCCGCGACCCGGCGACCGTGTGGCGCAGCATCGGCCTCTACGCCCTCGTCGGCGAGGACGAGACCGATCTGGCCGCCCGGTTCGAGCGCCTCCGGGGCAACACCCCCGCAGGGGTGCTCGACACGGTGACGCTCGACGAGTGGCGGGTCGGGCGCCTGGTGGGCACCGCCGAGGAGGTGCGGGAGCAGGCGAGCGGGTGGGAGGCGCTGGGGGTCGAGACGATCATCGCCGGCGCCGGGGCCATCCCGTTCCACGTCGGCTCGCTCGACGACGTGGCTGCCCTCGCGGACGTGCTCGGCTGCAGTGACCGGCTGTAGCGATCCGGGACCCTCGTTCGGGATAGCCTGAGGTTCCCTCGTCGCCGAAAGGATCCCAGCCCATGTTCGGACTCGGCGCTCCGGAATTGATCATCATCCTCGTCATCGTCCTGCTGATCTTCGGCGGTGCGAAGCTGCCCAAGCTCGCCCGCTCGATGGGA
>JALHSW010000182.1 GCA_022865365.1 Acidimicrobiia bacterium
CCTACGCGTACCTCTTCCACCCGCGCGACCGGGTGCTCAGCGAAGAGGCGTACGAACGACTCAAGACGATCGGCGAGTTCACCGAGCTCGGCTCTGGATTCAGGATCGCGATTCGCGACCTCGAGATCCGAGGAGCCGGCAACCTGCTGGGTGAGGGCCAGTCGGGCCACATCGCCGCGGTCGGCTTCGACCTCTACTGCCAGCTGGTGACCGAAGCGGTCGGCGCGCTGACCGGTCACGCCCCCGACCAGCCGATCGAGGTCACGATCGACCTCCCGGTCGACGCGCACCTCCCTGCGGAGTACGTCGCGCGCGACGACGTGCGCATGGAGGCGTACCGTCGCCTCGCGGCCGTCACGAGCCCGGGCGACGTCGATGACGTCCGCAACGAGTGGATCGACCGCTACGGCTCGCCGCCGCCGCCGGCCGAAGCATTGCTCGCCGCGGCGCGTCTGCGCGCGGAGTGCGTGCGCACCGGGGTGCGCAGCGTGACGGTGTCGGGCGCCGCCGCCCGACTCCGCGGCCTCGACCTCCCGGGATCGAAGAAGGTGCGCCTCGAGCGGATCGCGCCCGGATCGAAGGTGAGCAGCCAGGAAGTCCTCGTGCCGATGCGGGTACCACCCCCTGCGACGGCCGGAGCGCTGGTGGCACTCCTCCACGAGCTGTTCCCACCGCCAGAGCCGACCGGGTCGGAATCGAAGGGGAAAGTAGGCTCCTCAGCGCCATGAAGCGCTTCGTGTCGGTCCTCGCGGTTGTCGTCGTCATCGGTCTCGTTGTCGCGGCAGTCGCCTACGGGTTGATCTCCGACGGTCCGACGGCCTACTCGCTGCGTGGCACCGAGGCTTCCCAGCAGTCGGTCGATGAAGAGCTCCAGGCGCTCGCCGACAACGGTGCCCTCTCGGCGGCGATCAAGCAGTCGGGCGGCACGCAGCTCTCCGCGGTCGAAGGCTCGATCACGGCCCAGACCAGCGCGGGGTGGGTGGGTCTGCGCGTGGCCCAGACGGCCGCTGCCCGAGCGGTCGAGCAGCGCGGGCTCGCAGCCACCAAGGATGACCCGACCCGCGGCCATCAGCTCGCGGTGGAGTCGGTGGGTGGCGACGCGATCTTCTCGACGCTGCCCGACTGGTTTCGGGAGCGCCTCGACGACCGCTGGACCAACGTCGCCATCCTCGAGCGCGAGGTGCTCGCCAACCCGACGCCCGCGCTCCAAGCGGCAGTGGCCAAGCTGTGCCCTTCGGGCCGGTACGTGTCCCACATCCTCGTCGATACCGAGGCGCAGGCGAGTGCGGTCAAGCAGGCGATCGACCGCGGTGGCGACTTCGCCGAGATCGCCACGTCGAGCTCGAAGGACGCATCGGCGAAGGACGGTGGCCGGCTTGGCTGCATCGACGGCCAGCAGTTCGTCGAGCCCTTCGCGACGGTCGCGGCCAATCAGCCGATCGGTGTGGTGTCGGAACCGTTCCAGACCGAGTTCGGCTTCCACGTGCTCGTGGTCACCGACCAGGCG
>JALHSW010000183.1 GCA_022865365.1 Acidimicrobiia bacterium
AGCACCCCATCGTCGACGTGGTCCTCACCCACGGCCGCGACGTCACCCACATCGCGCACCTCGGCCGAAGCGGCGACACGTTCCTCAACACCGCCATCGAATGGCGCTCCGCCCCCACAGATGGGTATTGCCGCATCGAAGGCTGTCACGCCACCGACGGCCTCGAGATCCACCACACCACCCGCGTCACCGACCACGGCATCAGCTCCCTCGAAACCGAAGTCCGCATCTGCGCCCACCACCACGACCTCATCACCCACCAGCACTACCAACTCCAAGGCTCACACCACACAGGCTGGCGGCTCACACCCCCCGACCGGGCACCACCCCCCGACACCGGCTGAGGCAAGACCCATCTCAGCGGGCTGTCGAACCTAGAACCAGGTGAAGGGGAAGGGCATGGGAGTCGACGCGAACATGGCGTCGGCGGTCGTGAGTGCTCCCGGCGTTTGCTCCTCGACCCAACCCGCCGCAGCCTGCGTCGACCACCGGACGCCACCGAGCCACACGGTCGAGAGTGTCGACACATCACACGTGAGGTCCGGCGCGTCCGTGCTCGCTGCGACCGACGCGCCGTCGGGTCCGCCCTCGATCGCGAACACCCCGTCGGCCGCGCCGCCGGGGCGCATCCGGTCGTGCACCGCGAGGACGAGTCGACCGGCTGACGCGTAGGTGCGCGCTCCGAGTGCGCTCGGGACATCGAGCACCCGGGTCCACACGTAGTCCGCCGCCGGCTGGAACAACGCCGCGCGTGGTGACGCGAGCAGCCACGGCAGCGGCGTGTCGACGGCCACCTGTGCGGCCTTGATGGTTCGGACGAGATCGATCTCGCACAGGTAGCGCCACAGGGCGTGCTCGGCGACCGGGGATGCCGCGACGAGATCACGGACGTTCAGCACGTGAGCGGGCTCGGGATCCCACTGGTCCTTGATCGCGTACGTGACGAATCCGTCGACCCGGCCATCCTCGACCTCGTAGAGCACGTCGAAACGCGTCCCCGACTTGTGGGGCGCGTGCAGGTCGGCCCACCACACCTCCGAACGCGACACCGCGCCGGGTCGAGCCCGACGCACGCGGTCGAACAGCGACGGGGCGTGCTTCTCGAGCTCGGCACGGTCGACCATGCGGAGGCGTCCGCCGGGCCTCGGCCGCGCGAACTCCACGTCGCGCACGTCGAGCTTCACGTCGAGGGCCATCGTGGAGACGCCGAACCCGAATCGGGTATAGATGCCCCCCTCGCTCGCTGTGAGCATCGAGACCGGTTCCGATCGCCCGGCCGAGTTCTCGAGAAGCGCGGCCATCATCGCCCGCAGGATGCCGCGGCGGCGGTGGGTCGGGAGCACGGCGACGGCGCTCACCCCGGCGGCAGGGATCGACGCGCCCCCCGGGACGGTCAGCTCGAAGCTGTGGTTGCGGCTCGTGCCGACCAGCTCGTCGCCGTCGAACGCGGCACACGTCCGATCGAGCTCGTCACCGATCCAGCGCTCAGCCTTCGACAGCTCTTCGGCGTCCTCCCCGAACGCGGCCGCGTCCGTACGCATCCACGCCGGGATCTCGGCCTTGTCGATCGCACGCAGCGCGATGTCCACCCGCCGATGCTCGCGCGACCGGGAAGGCCCGCGCGCCCGGGTTTCCCGGCGGCCCGTCCCGCGCCGTCGGCTCCCGCCCGGGAACGCGTCCGGGCTGACCCTCCGCCGACGGGCGCGGCCGGCGGCGGGCGGGCGGCTTCGGTGCGTTCGGCGACCTCGGTGCCGTTGGCTTCGGCGCCTGAGCCCTGCCCTTCACGTCGGGCTCGCGACGTGCCGATCGCTCCTTGCGGCGCTCCTCGCGGTTTCGTCGATATCGCTCGCGGAGCTCACCCTTGGCCTTCACGAACGCTCGGTCGACGGCTTCGGGTCGCAGCGTCGTTCGCGCCGGCCGAGTCCGCGCCGTCCGCAACGCCGCGAGGTAGGACAGTCCCGCGAAGAGCAGCAACAGCCCGAGCGCGAGCAGGCCGACACCTTCGCTGAACGGGATGAGCCCGAACAGCGCCCCGAAGACCCACGCGATCTGAAAGCGCGTCTCGAACCGGGCGAACGCACGGCCGCGCACCGCATCAGGACCGTCTCGTTGCAAGAGGCTGTCGAACCCGACGCGGCCGGCCGCCGACGCGGTCGCGACCGCGACCGCCGCCAGCGCCGCACCACCGGTGGTTCCGCCGACAAGCGCGCCGAACAGCACGAACGTCGCCGCACCGAGCAGGCACGTCACGAGGATCACCTCCTCGCGCGCGTGGCGACGTGCGACGGGTGCGATCAGGTTCCCGGCGAAACCGCCGATGCCGTACGCGCCCAGCACGAGGATCAACTCGAACTTGTCGTCCTTGAACGAGAACGCGGACAGGAACACGATCACGCCGACGGCGATGCGGATGACCGCCATCGCGCTCCCCGCGAGCAAGACACTCGGCTGGTGGATCTCCTCCTTCTCGAGGCGCACCTCCTCGGGATCCTGCACCACCTGTGTCCGCGGGATGCGCGTCGCGAGCACGGTGGCAACGAAGAACACGATCATTGCCAGCACGAGCGACCAGCTCGCGTTGAAGAGGGCCTGGAGCAGCAGCGCCGGGGCTCCACCGACCATGCTCGCGATGAGGCTGACGAGTGCGAGGCGCGAGTTCGCCCGCACGAGCTCGGCTTCGTCGTCGACCACCGCGGGGACGAGTGCCGCGCGTGCGACGGCGTAGGTCTTCTGCAGCACGAGCACGCCGAACGCCAGCGGGTAGACGATGAGGCCCTCCGGCGTCGGCTTGGTGATGAACTGCGCCATCGCGAGGCAGAGGACCGCCCGACCCAGACAGGACGCGACGACCATGAGCCGTCGCCCGCCCTTGATGCGGTCGAGGGCCGGCCCCATCACCGGGGCGACGATCGCAAAGGGCGCCATCGTCAAGAGCAGGAACAGCAGGATGTCGCCGCGGGCGGCGCTCGTGGGCTGGGCGAAGAACAGGGACCCGGCCAGTGATACCGCCACGCACGCGTCGGCGCTCACGCTGGCCGCATGCGCGACCATGAGCCGCGAGAAGGGCGTCGGGGCCAGGAACCGGGGATCTTGGGACATCGCTTGCCGAACGTAGCCCCGGGCGGCCCCCATCGGGCGACCGGTAGGCTCGTCTCCATGACCGGGCAGGATCCGCTTCCGCAGGGTCCGGCCCGCCCTGGTCCGGCCCACCCTGGTCCGGCCCACTCCGAAGCGGACTCCAGCCGCTTCCTCAACCGCGAGCTCTCGTGGCTCGATTTCAACGCCCGCGTCCTCGCCCTCGCCGAGGACCAGGAGCGCCCGCTGCTCGAGCGGGCCAAGTTCCTCGCGATCTACTCGTCGAACCTCGATGAGTACTTCCAGGTGCGCGTCTCCGGACTCCAGGAACAGGCCGATCTGGGCATCCGCAAGCGCTCGCCCGACGGGCTCGACGCCGCCGGGACGGTGCGGGCGATCCGGGAGCAGGTCAGGGCCCAGGTGGAGCGCCAGATGATGATCTTCACCAAGGACATCGCGCCGGCGCTCGATGAAGCAGGGATCCAGTTCCCCGAGTGGATCGAGCTCGACGCCGACGACCGCTCCGCCCTGCGCCACGCGTTCGAGGAGCGGGTGTACCCGGTCCTCACCCCGCTCGCCGTCGACCCGTCGCACCCGTTCCCCTACATCTCGAACCTGTCGCTGAACCTCGCCGTCGTGGTGCGCGACCCGTCCACGAACGAGCAACGCTTCGCACGCGTCAAGGTGCCGCCGGCACTCCCCCGCTTCGTCCCCCTCCCCGACGGGGAACGCTTCGTCCCGCTCGAACAGCTGATCGCGGCACACCTCGAC
>JALHSW010000184.1 GCA_022865365.1 Acidimicrobiia bacterium
AACCCCGCCTGAGCAGGGCAACCGCGGGGAGGCGGCGGCGGGAATCGAACCCGCGTCCAGGGTTTTGCAAACCCTTGCCTGAGCCACTCGGCTACGCCGCCGCGCGCGCCTGGAAGGGCGGCACGACCTTTGAGATTACTGCGCGGCGACGCTGACGACCGAGGTCAGAGCTTGTCGACCTTCGTGCACTTGAATGTGCCTTTGACGTGCACGCCGGGACCGCCGGTCAGCGCGACGCCGCTTCCCGCGAGCAGATCCCCGTCGAACTTGGCGCTCTTCTTGTCGGAGCTCAACGTCGCGGTCCCGTTGCCGTCGCCGGAGGTCCACGCGCCCGAGCCCTGGTCGCCCACGAACGTCACGATGACGCCGGTCGCACCTTGCTTCGGCGCGCTGAACTGGTGCTCGCCGACCGCGTAGTTCGCGCCGCGGAAGCCCAAGGACAGGCTGTACTTGTCCTTGCCGACGCTGAACCTGGTGAGGCTCACGCTGAGTTGGAGCCCGTCGAGTCCCGTCGACTCGTTGCAGAACTGGTTGATGCCCTTGGCCTTGCCCTTGACCGCCCCCGTAAAGGTCAGCTTCGGGCCGGTGGACTTCGCCGGCGTGGTCGCGCCGAGCGGTGCGCCTGCGACGACGGCCCCGAGACCGACGATGGCGACGACCGCCAGCGCTCGTCGTACAGCGAAGGCACCAGGGACCCGGCCGATGTTCGACATCGCCCACCCCCTTCGAGCAGGGTCGCACTCTCTTGGATACCAGGGGCGGGCGCGGCAGTCAAGGAGTCGCGCGTGCGGGGCCCGACCAATGCCAGGAGCCGGTGGCGTACGATCGCAGTCCGTCGAGCGCTCGGAGGGGGATGCGCACGTCGAGGCGGTCGGCCGCGGGCATCGTGGGCATGGCACTGCTCGTGGTCGCATTGGTCGGCGTCGCGATGCTCGCGCCGGTTGGTGACGCAACCGCGAAGCACGCTCGCTGCGACTGGCCGATGTGGGGCCACGATCGCGAGCGCAGCTTCAGCACCGACTGCACCACGCTCGACGCCAGGAACGCGTCCAAGCTCCGGCGGATCTGGTTCTTCAACACCCACGACGTCGTGACCGCCACGCCTGCGGTAGTGGGCGACACCGTCTACGTGGGCGACTGGTCAGGTCGCTTCTACGCCCTTCGGCGGAGCGACGGCGGGCAGCGCTGGGTCCGCGAGACGAAGGTCCACCCGCGCGTGTACGCCGGGCAGATCGTCTCGTCGGCCGCAGTGGCGCGCGTCGGCGGTCAGCAGACGGTGTTCTTCGGGGGCGGCAAGACGCTGTACGCGCTGCGTGCGTCGGACGGCAGCATCCGCTGGTCGCGCGAGCTCGGTCGCAAGGGCGACCCGAACGACCCGACCGAGATCGAGAGCTCCCCCGTCGTGGTCGGGAACACCGTGATCGTGGGTTGGGACGTGCACAACAGCCCTGCCGGCGAGGAGGCCGGGGTGCTCGCGCTCGACGCTCGCACCGGCAAGGTGCAGTGGCGCACGGTCACCGCTCCCACCGACGGTGATGGCAACGGCGCAGGAGGGGCCGCGACCGGGAGCGGATGCGGCGACGTCTGGGGCTCACCCACGGTCGACGTCGGGCGTCGCCTCGTCTTCGTGGGAACCGGGAACTGCGCGACCAGCCCCACGGGCTGGGGGCGCTTCAGCGACGCCGTCGTCGCACTCGACCTCGACGACGGTGCGGTTCGCTGGACGTATCAACCGCACGAACCGAACCGTGACGACCTCGACTTCGCCGGTGCACCGAACCTCTTCGCTTCGGCTGGGCGCGACCTTGTCGGTCTCGGCGGCAAGGACGGCACGTACTACGCGCTCGACCGCGAGACGGGCACGCTCGCGTGGTCGACTCCGGTCGTCACCCCGGGCCTGATCCAGCCGGGAAGCAACTTCTCGACTGGCGGCTTCATCGGGCCGACCGCGGTCGGTGAGGGGCTCATCACCGGTGGTACGGCAATCGGTGGTGCGCCGTACCTCCACGCGCTCGACACCACGACCGGAGCCGTCGCGTGGCAGCAACCGATCGCCGCGCCGACCTACGGCGCACCCGCACTCGGTGGCGGCGTCGTCGTGATCGGGGGAACCGACTTCACGTTGCGTGCGCTCGACCTCGCCTCCGGCACCGTCCTGTGGTCGGACCAGGTCTCGGGCGCAGTGTCGGGCGGACCGGCCATCGTCGGCGACGACGTGATCGCTGTCGCGGGGATCCGCGAACCCGGCCTGGACGCGCGGAGCAAGACCAGCGGGGTATACCGGTACTCGCTCTCCGGAAGGCCGGTGACGAGCGCGACCCCGCCGACGAAGCCGCGGACCGAGTCGACCGCGCCGACGGCCCCACCGGCCGCGCAGCCGTGCGTCGGTGCACCCTGCGACGTGCCGTTCAACCTCGTGCAACCGCCGCCCGGGGTGACGCCGCGCCTGCGCCTGGAGGTCACGCTCGACCCGTGGCGCGTCGAGGTGCAGACCAGCGGCCTCGGACCACCGGCCGCCTGGATCCGTCCCGGCAGCGCCGCCGCGGCGACCGGAGCGACGCGCTACGGCGTGTTCATCTCCGAGAGCGACGACAACCCACAAGGCGGGCTCCTGTGCGTGCTCGACGCCGGCGGTGCTTGCGCGACGAGGACGGTGCCGCGCGCTGGTGCGTCCTACAGCCGCATCACGGTGCTCGCCATCACCGGCTCGGATGAGCTGCCATCGCCTGCGGAGGGCGTGAACCGACTCGTCGTGACCAAGTCGTTCGACCCACTGCTCACACCCGTCACCGGAAACAAGAAGAAGGAGACCGGCCGATGAAGCGCCCTGTGCGTGTCGTCATGCTCGCGCTCGCTCTGCTCGCGATCGTCCCTGCGATCGCTACCGCCAGGGACACGGCCAAGAACGCTAACGGATCCCCGAAGGTGATCGTCTTCAACGGCCAGGGGAACGACCTCGATGCGTACGCGTCGACGCCGCCGTTCACAACGCAGAAGGTGTACACGACACGCGAGAAGAACCCGAAGGGGTTCGAC
>JALHSW010000185.1 GCA_022865365.1 Acidimicrobiia bacterium
CCTTGCCCGTCGGCCAAGGACGACGCCGCCACCACGTACCCGTAGCGGGCGTCGATGCCGACGTCGCGTGGCGCGAGCCGCGGGAACTCGCACGACTGGTCGTCGAGACGGCGTTCGGACACTGCACCGGTCTTGAGGTCGAAGCGCCACTCGTGGAACATCGGCGCCATCTCCGGTGCGACCTCGCCACCGATCTCGATCGCGCTGTTGTCACGCCACAGCTCGGGGAATCGCACTCCCTGGACCACCACGCTGTCGCCATCGTCATGCGCGTTCATGGTGTGGAACACGTAGCACGGCTCGACGTCGAACCACCGGACGTCGGCGTCCACGCCTTCACGCGGCATGATGCCGAACCGCGACGGGTAGTCGTCGTCCCACTTGAACGGCATACCTCCCGTCATCGCGGCCTCCATGTCGAAGACCATGTTGAGGTCCATGAAGATCGTGTGGTTCCGGCTGACCGCGAAGTCGTGGATCATCGTCGAGGCGGTGACCGTGATCTCGGTGCTCTGCACCAGCGTGCCGTTCGCATCGGCGCGGTGGTAGGTGAGGAACGGCGGCAGGGCGCTGTATCCAAAGAAGAGCAGCTCGCCCGTGTCGGGGCACACCTTCGGGTGCGCGGTCATGGGCGTGGTGAGGCGTCCGTCGAAGTCCGACACACCGACGGTGTCGAGGTCCTTCGTCACCACGTACGGGAACGCCCCTTCTTCCAGAGCAAGGATCCGGTCCGCGTGCCCGATCACGTGTGTGTTGGCGACCGAGTTCTTGTAGTCCATCTGCAAGGTCACGGGATCGAGCATCATGTCGATGCGGGTCGACTCCGGGTGCGCGAAGCACGGTGTGCGCACGTACCGGTTCCGGTACCAGGTGGCCTTCCCGTCGTTGAGCTCGACGCCGTGGAGCATCCCATCGCCGACGAACCAGTGTGGCGACGAGCCCGTCTGGGGGTTGGCGCCGTTGCGGAAGTAGCGCCCCTTCAGGTCGGTCGGGATCGCGCCGCGCACCTCGAGGTCGGTGAGGGTCACCTCGTCGAAGATCGGGGCATTGTTGCCGGCAAGGTGCCAGGCAATCGGCTCGGTGCTCTTGGCTTGGGTCGTGGTCATCGTTCACTCCTCGGGTCAGGCGCCACCAGTATCGCCCACATGGGGAGACTCGTGCGGCGCACGCTGTACGTTGCCGATGGGACTCGTCGAAGGGAGGCACACCATGATCGTGCTCGTGGGCTGGATCGACATCGACCCGGCACGGCGTGCCGAGGTCCTCACCGCGAGTGAGCCGCTGCAGCGGGGAACGCGCGATGACGAACCGGGTTGTCTCGCCTACGTGTTCGCAGCCGATCCTCTGCGGGAGGGCCGCATCGCGGTCCACGAGGCATGGAGCGCCCCTGAATCGCTGCAGGCCCACTTCGCCCATGCGAACTACCGGGGCATGCTCGAGCTGCTCGGCTCGGCTGACATTCGCGGCATGGACGTTGCCAAGCACGACGTGAAGCAGAGCGCGCCCGTGTATCGACCCGACGGTGTGCCTGACGCGACGTGGTGGGGCTGAGCATCACGAAGCACCATCCACGAAGCACGTTCGCGCGGACGCGTAGTCGGCCTTGCCGTTGGGGGCGCGTGGGACGACATCGACGACGATCAGCTCGCGCGGGACCTTGAAGTGCGCGAGGCGCGCCCGCGTGTGCTCGATGATCGCGTTCGGGTCGGGGCTGGCTTCGGGCGCCGCGGAGACGACGCCCACGACCCGCTGCCCGAAGCGCTCGTCGTCGAGACCGAACACGAGGCAGTCCTCGACGTCCGGGTGGGTCTTGAGCGTCTCCTCGACCTCTTCGGGGTAGACCTTCTCGCCGCCGGTGTTGATGCACGC
>JALHSW010000186.1 GCA_022865365.1 Acidimicrobiia bacterium
GCCAGGCGTAGGGACGGTCGGGCGTACGGTCACCGAGCCTCAGGCCGGCGATGCCCGCCCGCAGTCGTCGTCGAGACACACGATGTCGTCCTCGCCGACGTACGTGCCGAGCTGGACCTCGATGAACACGAGGTCCTCGGCCCCGGGGTTCTCGATGCGGTGAGCGCCACCGAGAGGGACGTCGATCGCCTGCCCGGGATCCACGGCATGCTCCTCGCCGTCGAGCGTGACGAGCGCCGTGCCGGCAACGACGACCCAGTGCTCCGCCCTCCGGTCGTGACGCTGAATGCTCAGGCGCCGGCCCGGCCGCACCTCATCGCGTGAATCTGGGTTCATGGCCCACATCCTCGCGCTCGGGCGCAGAGCACTTCCGCAGAATGGGGTATCCGAAGGAGTGCGGGCGCGTCTCCCTGCTGGCGTCGCTTGCTGTTCCAGACGGTCCTTGTGCACGCACGGCGCTACGAGCCAGCGGTATCGTCATCGAAAGGAGTGCTCGTGGTTGATCAGGACATCAAGACGATCGTGCGAGAGTTCCGGGCGAGCGTCTCGAGGTACGCATGGGCTGTGTGTCGGGGTGTCGTGAGAACCGGCGCTAACGAGCAGGACGGGCCGGCGTAGCGCTTTCGTGATCTCCGTGTAAGACGTCGGGGTCCATGTCGGCGCCGTTCGGCCACACAATGGTGCCGAGCTCCGGGTCGACGAACACTCTGCGGAAGAGCGCTCGATCGCGGCGGAGCGGCTCGAAGACCGGCCCCCAGAGCCGCGGCTCGAGGTCCACTTCGCGCACTGATCCGTCATCGAAGTCCAGCCGCAGAATGAAGCCGCGCAGCGGCTCGACGCGGACGATGCGAGGCAGGTTCTTGGGCGACTTTGCACTCATGACAGCGGCTCGATCTGCTCGAACGGCTCGTGTGCCATTCCTCGTGTCCAGTTTGCCAGAAGCTCGACCCGGTGAAGTCCTCCCCATGCCCGGACACGACGGTGGGCAGCGACGGGAAGGCTCCCGGCGATCACGTCGAGCGATTCGATCGCAACCTTCGATTCACGCCCTCCACAGATCGCGTGGAAGTGCGGAGGAGGATGGTCGTCCCAGTACATCGAAATCGTGATCCCAAAGAGCACACTGATACGCGGCATCGACAGCTCATGACTCTCGGCGCCTGTGGTCAGCCGTGAAGGACACCGGTCAAGAGGATGGGTGTCGCCTGCGACGACCAGGTATTCCCCGGTCGACCGAGACGGGCAGGTGCACTTCCGCCAGATCTCATCCAGCGAGGCCCTGCCGAGACGAGAGTGAGGCGACAACGAAGGCGACCGCTACTGCTTCGGATATCCCCTGTTTGTACACCCGGCTCCAGTTCGGGCCTCTTCCATCCGACACCCTCATTCGGGAAGTTGGAGAGGCCATGAGCGCACTCGTCGAAGAGCTGTGCTTCCGGTTGGCACTGTTGCTGGCGGCGACATCGTTGGCGCTGGGCGCCACAGCAGCCGTCGGCTGACCCCACCGAGACGCTCGACCGCTCTACGGGCGGTCACGGCTACTCTCGCCGGGGTGACTCCCGCTCCGCGCCCCGCGCACTGGGAAGACGCGGCCGTTCGCGTCGACAAGCTCGTGGTCGGGCCGGTCGAGAACAACGTCTTCATCGTGCGATGCAAGCGCACGGGCGATGCCGTTCTCCTGGACGCAGCGAACGAGCACGAGTTGCTCCTCGAGGTGTCCCGTGCCACCGGTGTCCGGCGAGTCCTCACGACCCACGGGCACTGGGACCACATCCAGGCCGTGACCGCGATGCGCGACGCCGGGATCGAGGTCGGCATCGCGTCCGATGACGCCGCGATGCTGCCGTCGTACGACTTCGTGATCGCCGACGACGCGGTCTACGGGGTCGGCGATCTCCGCCTTCGCGCCATCCACACGCCCGGGCACACCAAGGGATCGACATCGTTCCAGCTCGAGGGAACACCGCTGGTCTTCACCGGCGACACGCTCTTCCCCGGCGGACCCGGCAACACGAGCACCCCGGGCGCGAGCTTCGAGGATGTGCTCGCGTCGATCGACCGGCGGCTTTTCACACTGCCGCCCGACACGCTCGTGCTCCCCGGCCACGGCCTCGACACCACGATCGGCGAAGAGCGCCCCCACCTCCAGGAGTGGGCCGACCGGGGCTGGTAGCCCCCGTTTGATCGGTGCCGCTTCGCTCGCCAGCACTCCCGCAGAGTCGGCGTATCCGAAAGGGTGCGGTCGCGTCTCCATCTTGGCCGTAGCTTGCTGTGCCACAGGGATCTTGTGCACTCACGACTCTCGAGCCAGCGGTATCGTGATCGAAAGGAGTGCTCGTGGCTGATCAGGACATCAAGACGATCGTGCGAGAGTTCCGGGCGAGCGTCTCGGAGGACCTCGCAGCAGCGCACCGCCACATCGACGAGTTCAGCGATGAGGTCCGCGGCCGGATCACCACGGCCGAAACAGCAATTCTGAACGAGCTGCGTGACCTGAGTGGCCGCCTCGATCGGCGCCTCGAGCGTCTCGAGGTCCGCATGGGCGAGCTCGAGCAGGGGCCCTCCTCCGGGTGATCACACAAGGGCGGCAGTGAGGGCCCGGTAGAAGGTCAGGTTCGATCGGGCGTGGCTTCGTCGTGCTCGCGGCCCACCAGGGCGACGAGCCCCCGACGGGAGAACTCGATCCCGGACGAGAAGGGTGATCCCGCGCCGATCGCCATCGCGAACACGGCGAGGAAGCAACACCACCACGGCGAGATCCGGCGCGCATGGAGCGACGGATGGAGTGACATCAGGTGCCGAGGACCTCGCGGTAGACGGCTTTCGTCCTTTCGATGCAGCGCTCCCAGGTGAAGTCGTCGGCGCGGGCGCGGCCGGCGCGCGCCAAGCGTCCCCGCTCTGCGTCGTCCCGCAGCAGCTCGACGAGCGCGTCGCCCCATGCGGTCACGTCGGTCGGGGGGAGGTAGCGCGCGGCGTCTCCTCCGACCTCTTGCAGCACGGGGATGTCGGACGAGAGCACCGCGGTCTCCTGGGCCATCGCCTCGAGCACGGGGAGACCGAAGCCCTCGTGCAGGCTCGGGAACGCCAGAAGGTCGGCACCGTGGTACAGCGCAACGAGCCGATCGGACCGGATCGGCCCGGTGAAGCAGATGCGATCTCCGAGCTCGCGCGCCGGTTCGCGAA
>JALHSW010000187.1 GCA_022865365.1 Acidimicrobiia bacterium
AGGCCGCCGCGCTCACCAATCGTGATCTCGGGAAGATGGCCGACACCGAAGCCGATCTCATCGTGCGTGCCGCCGACGAGATCATCGCCGGCGGCCTCGGCGCCGAGTTCCCCCTCTTCGTCTGGCAGACGGGGAGCGGTACGCAGACGAACATGAACATGAACGAGGTGATCTCCAACCGGGCGATCGAGCTCGCCGGTGGCGTGCGTGGGTCCAAGGACCCGATCCACCCGAACGACCACGTGAACATGTCGCAGTCGTCGAACGACACGTTCCCCGGTGCGATGCACATCGCGGCAGCCGAGGAGATCGTCCACCGACTGGTGCCATCGGTGCGAGCTCTGCGCGACGCACTCGCTGGGAAGGCGGAAGCGTTCGCCGGCATCGTCAAGATCGGGCGCACCCACCTCCAGGACGCGGTGCCGCTCACGCTCGGGCAGGAGTTCTCCGGGTACGTCGCCCAGCTCGACGCCGATCTCGAGCGCATCGAGCTGACGCTCCCGGGAATCTACGAGCTGGCCGTCGGTGGTACCGCCGTGGGCACGGGCCTCAACACCCATCCCGAGTTCGCCGAGCGGGTCGCGCGCCATATCGCCGAGATCACCGGCCTGCCGTTCGTGACCGCACCGAACAAGTTCGCCGCGCTCGCCGCTCACGATGCCGTCGTGTTCGCGAGCGGAGCGCTCCGGACGCTCGCGGTCTCGCTGATGAAGATCGCGAACGACGTGCGCTGGCTGGCGTCGGGCCCACGCGCCGGGCTGGGCGAGCTGTCGTTGCCCGAGAACGAGCCGGGCTCGTCGATCATGCCGGGCAAGGTGAACCCGACCCAGAGCGAGGCCATGACGATGGTCTGCGTCCAGGTGCTCGGGAACGACACCGCGGTCGGGATCGCCGGCTCCCAGGGCAACTTCGAGCTCAACGTGTACAAGCCGGTGATGATCTTCAACCTGCTGCACTCCGTCGACCTCCTCGCCGACGTGTGCCGCAACTTCCGTGAGTTCGCGATCGAGGGTCTCGAGGCCAACGAGGAGCAGATCGCCGAGCACGTGCAGAACTCCCTGATGCTCGTGACGGCGCTCAACAGCCACATCGGCTACGACAACGCGGCGGCCATCGCCAAACACGCCCACAAGCACCACACGACCTTGAGGGAAGCGGCGGTCCATCTCGGCCACCTCAGCGCCGAGGAGTTCGACCGCCTCGTCCGCCCCGAGGAGATGACCGGCCCCAAGTAGCCCAGAGACACGGTTCTTGCGTCAGTAGTAGGCGTATATCGCCTACTACTGACGCAAGAAGGCTGGAACGGGCGGGAATGCCGACCTCCTGGGTCGGGTTGCAGCACCTACGTACTCACTTGCGTAATGGTGTAATCGCCACCGAGGTGCTGATGCCTGCAACCGATCGACCCTCCCGCGACCCGGCAGGGAACGGCTCGGCCGACGAGCCCGGGGAGCGGCTGACGCTGCCGTTGCTCCCCCTGACCAGCGGCGTGGTCCTGCCCCAGATGGTCGTCACGATCGCCCTGGAGACCGAAGAGGCCCGCACTGCGGCCGAGGCCGCCGAGGCGGGCGCCGGCGTCGTCCTCCTCGTCCCCAAGATCGACGGGCGCTACGCCCGGGTAGGGACCGTCGCGCGCGTCGAGAGCAGCGGCGAGCTGCCCAACGGTGTCGGGGCACTGGTCCTGCGCGGGCTCCACCGCGCCGTCGTCGGCGTCGGTGTCCCGGGGACCGGCGCCGGCCTGTGGGTCGAGGCCGAGTCCGTCATCGATCCCGACCCGCCGACCGAGCGGGCCGGCGAGCTGGCGCGCGAGTACCGCGCCGTCGTCGGTGCGATCTCCGAGCGCCTGCGCGCCGGACGTCTGCGCGAAGCACTCAACGGGGTGACCGATCCCGGCGCGCTGGCCGACACGGCCGGCTGGTGGCCCGACCTCTCGACCGAGCGAAAGGTCGAGCTGCTGGAGACGCTCGACGTCGAAGCGCGCCTCGAGCGGGTCGTGCAGTGGGCGCGTGACGCACTGGGTGAGCTCGAGCTGACCGAGAAGATCCGCACCGAGGTCACCGACGGGATGGAGCAGCAGCAGCGCGAGTTCCTGCTTCGTCAACAGCTCGCGGCGATCCGCAAGGAGCTCGGTGAGGGCGATGGCGACGATGTCGTCGGCGAGTACCGCCGTCGGATCGAGGAGGGTGTGCTGCCCGCGGCGGTGCGCGAAGCCGCGACCCGCGAGCTCGACCGGCTCGAGCGCATGGGTGAGCAGAGCCCGGAGCACGGCTGGGTCCGAACCTGGCTCGACACGATCCTCGACCTTCCATGGGGCCAACGTTCCGACGACAACCTCGACGTCGTCTCGGCTCGCGCCACGCTCGACGCCGACCACTCCGGCCTCGACGACGTGAAGGACCGCATCGTCGAGTTCCTCGCGGTACGCAAGCTCCGAGCCGAGCGCGGCTTCGTCGACGGGCCCGCCCCCGACGGACCCACATCTCACGGGACAAGTGCGCGCGGATCGGGTGCGATCCTGGCGCTCGTCGGTCCCCCCGGAGTGGGCAAGACCTCACTCGGCGAGTCGGTCGCACGCGCGCTCGGCCGCACGTTCGCCCGGGTGTCGCTCGGCGGCGTGCGTGACGAGGCGGAGATCCGCGGCCACCGCCGCACGTACGTCGGGGCCCGCCCCGGCCGGATCGTGCGCGCGCTCACCGAGGCGGGCGCGACGAACCCGGTCATCCTCCTCGACGAGGTCGACAAGCTCGGTGCCGACTGGCGGGGCGACCCGTCGAGCGCACTCCTGGAGGTGCTCGACCCGGCGCAGAACCACACGTTCCGCGATCACTACCTCGAGGTCGATCTCGACCTCTCCGAGGTCCTGTTCCTCGCGACCGCGAACACACTCGACACGATCCCCGGGCCACTGCTCGACCGGCTCGAGCTGATCCGTCTCGACGGGTACACCGAGGACGAGAAGGTCGTGATCGCCAACGACCACTTGCTCGCGCGTCAGCTCGAGCGCAACGGACTGCGGTCCGACGACGTGGAGCTGGGCGACGACGCTATTCGCAGCGTGGTCACCGACTACACGCGTGAGGCCGGCGTGCGGAACCTCGAGCGTGAGCTCGGGAAGCTGCTCCGCAAGGTGGTGGCCAAGGTCGTGTCTGAGGATGCCTCCCTACCCGTCCTGATCGACGAGGCGGTAGTGCGCGGTGCACTCGGGCGGGCGAAGTTCCGTCCGGAGTCGGCCGAGCGCACCGGCGCCGCCGGCGTGGCCACCGGCCTCGCGGTCACGGGCACCGGTGGTGACGTGCTGGTGATCGAGGCGACCGCGATCGATGCCGGCGCGCCGGGCGGCGAGTCAGGTCTGACCCTGACGGGTCAACTCGGCGACGTGATGAAGGAGTCGGCGCGCATCGCGCTCTCGTACGTCCAAGGGCACGCCATTGCGCTCGGCATCGACTCGGCCGCGCTCCGGCAGCGATTCCACGTGCACGTACCCGCGGGCGCGATCCCCAAGGACGGGCCGTCGGCCGGTGTCACGATGACGACCGCGCTCGCGAGCCTGCTCACCGGACGGCCGGTGCGGTCCGAGGTGGGCATGACCGGCGAGGTCACGCTCCAGGGGCGCGTGCTGCCGATCGGCGGTGTAAAGCAAAAGGTGCTGGCAGCGCAACGCGCGGGGCTCACAGAAGTGATCCTGCCGCTGCGCAACGAGCCCGACCTCGACGACCTGCCCGACGCGGTTCGAGAATCGATGACGATCCACCTCGTGGACGATGTCGCCGACGTGCTCGACCTCGCGCTGGAAGATGTGGTGCTTGCCCGAGCAGCAGCCTGATCTGCGAGACTGCTGGCATGCTCCGTCGTCACTTCTCCCACCCGGTCGCCCGCTCGATCATGCTGAGGCTCCCAACGGTGCTCGTCGCCGCGACGGCGCTCACACTGCTCGCAGGGACGGCGAGCGCCCGGCAAGCCCGCGACTTCTACTCGGTGGCGGATCCGCTCCCGAGCGCGCCACCGGGCACGATCATTCGGAGCGAGCGCATCACCGCACCCGATGGTGCGACCGCGTGGCGCGTCCTCTACCACTCGGAGTCCGTCGACGGCCGTGACGTCGCCGTGTCGGGGGTCATCGTCGCACCGGACGGCAAGGCGCCCAAGGGAGGTCGTCCGGTCGTCGCGTGGGCGCACGGTACGACCGGTCTCGCCGACTCGTGCGCGCCGTCGAAGGCCGACGACGTGGCGTCGAGACTTCCCTACGTCGACGCCATGGTGCAGGCGGGCTACGTGGTGGCCGCGACCGACTACGAGGGTCTCGGCACCCCGGGTCTCCACCCCTACCTGGTGGGTGAGAGCGAAAGCCGGGGTGTGCTCGACGCGGCGCGTGCTGCCCGCGCGCTCGACGGAGCAGGGGCCGGCAAGGATCTGCTCGTGTTCGGGCACTCGCAGGGCGGGCACGCGGCGCTGTTCGCCGGAGAGCTGGCCGCGCAGTACGCCCCAGAGGAACGCCTCCTCGGCGTCGTCGCGGCTGCGCCCGCGGCAGACCTCGACGTGATCCTCCCCGCGGCCGGTGCCATCGAGCAGGCGGCCGGGTTCGTGGTGATGGGCGCGAAGGGCTTCCAGGCCGCGTACCCACAGGCCGACCCGGCGGCAGTCCTGTCGCCGGATGCGGTGGCGAAGTCGGGGATCGTCGACGAGAAGTGCGCGGGCGCAGTCGTGAAGGCCTTCGCCGGCACGTCGACCGCGGTCGTGGCGCACAACCCCCAAGATGTCGCCCCGTGGGCCGACCTGATCCACGCCAGCTCGGCCGGCAACCGGCCGGCAGGGGCACCGGTCCTCGTGGTCCAGGGTGAGGCGGACCAGCTGGTGCTGCGACCGCTCAGCGACGGCTGGGTACAGAAGGCCTGCGCGGCGGGTGACGTCGTCGACTACCGGACGTATCCCGGCGCCGACCACGCGGGCATCATCTCGGCGGCGCGCACTGATGTGCTCGATTGGCTGGCCACGCGGGTCAAGGGCGAAGCGGTCGCGAACGCCTGCTCGACCTGAGGCCCGGCGTCAGACGTCGTCGTCCTCGTCAGCGCCGTCTTCGAGCCCGATGAAGGCACCGGTACCGGCCTTGGTGAAGTCGAGGGCCTCGCCGGGCTCGAGCGGGAAGTGGCAGGCCGCGAAGTGGTTCGGCGTGATCTCGCGCATCTGGGGTTCCTCCTGCGCGCACTTGGCCTCGGCCTTCGGGCAGCGGGTGCGGAACCGGCAGCCGCTCGGTGGGCTGAGCGGCGACGGGATCTCGCCACCGAGCACCTTCTCGCTGTCGGGCTTCGTCTCGGGGTCGGGCACCGGGATCGCCGCCAGGAGAGCAGCCGTGTACGGATGTGACGGGCGCTCATAGAGTGCGTCAGGAACGCCGACCTCGCACAGCTTCCCGAGATACATGACCATGACGCGGTCGCTCACGTTCTTCACGACGGCGAGGTCGTGTGCGATGAACACGAGCGTGAGCCCGTACCGCGCCTTCATGTCCTGGAGGAGGTTGATGATCTGGGCCTGCACCGACACGTCAAGGGCCGACACTGGCTCGTCGCAGATGATGAGCTTGGGCTCGGTCACCACGGCGCGGGCGATCGAGATGCGCTGGCACTGACCACCGGAGAACTCGTGCGGGCGACGGTTCGCGTTCGCGGGGTCGATGCCGACCGCGTCGAGCACCTCGTCGACCTTCGCGGACCGCGACGCCTTGTCCCCGACGCTCCAGATTTCGAGCCCCTCGGCGACGATGTCGCGCACCTTCCGGCGCGGGTTCAGCGACGAGATCGGGTCCTGAAAGATCATCTGCATGGTCGGGCGCAGCCGGCGGAGGGCGGTGCCACCGAGCTTGGTGAGCTCCTGGCCCGCGAGCGTCACCGTTCCCGAGATCGGTGGCGGGAGCTGCACGATGGCGCGCCCGGTCGTCGACTTGCCGCAACCCGACTCGCCGACCAGGCCGAGGGTCTCGCCCTCGAGGATGTCGAGGCTGACGCCCGCCACCGCGTGCACCTTCTGGCCGCCGCGCGCGGCGAACTCGACTACGAGGTCCTCGACGCGAAGGAGGGCCTGCCCGTCGGCGCGCAACTGGGGCTCCGGCGGCCCGTGCGGCTCGGTGGTCGCCGATTGCTGCAACGATGCCAACTCGGGGCGCAACGAGACGAGGTAGAAGACGTCGAAGAGCGGGACGATGAGGATGGCGGCGATCCAACCTGGCTGGCTGTGTCCCGATGCCTGCCAGACATGCGCGGGTCGCCGGGTCGCGTCGGCGACGGCCCAGACGAGGACCGCGACGAAGACGAGCACGACGACGACGACGATCGCGGTCGTCATGCCTCGGCCTCGACCGTGAGCGCGGACGCGGCTGCCGCGCCCGCCTTGCGGTTCTTCTCGAGTGCTGCCGCGCCCTCGGGCGTCCCGACGGGGAACCAGCAGCGGTACTGGTGGCCACCCCCGGCGTCGGTGAGCGGCGGCTCCTCCTCGTGGCACTTGTCCTGCACGTACGCGCACCGCGGCGCGAACTTGCAGCCCTTCGGGGGGTGCACGAGGTCGGGCGGTCGGCCCGGGATCGTCGCGAGTCGCGTGTGGCTCTTGTCGTCGAGCTTGGGGATCGAGGAGAGGAGTGCCTCGGTGTAGGGCATCTTCATGTTCGCGAAGAGCGTCTTGGTGGGCGCCTTCTCCACGATGCGACCGGCGTACATGACCGCGATGTCGTCCGCGCGACCGGCCACGACCCCGAGATCATGCGTCACGAGCACCATCGCCATGAAGCGCTCGCGCTGTTGCGCGGCCATGAGGTCGAGCACCTGGGCCTGGACGGTCACGTCGAGCGCGGTGGTCGGTTCGTCGGCGAAGAGGAGCTTGGGGCCGCAGGCGAGGGCTACCGCGATGCACACGCGCTGACGCATGCCGCCGGAGAGCTGGTGTGGGTACTCGCTGAGGCGCTTGCGCGGCTCGGGGATGCGCACCGACTCGAGCAGGTTCTCGGCCAGCTCGTTGGCGAAGCTCCTGGAGACGTCGAGGTGCTGGCGGATCGATTCGGTGATCTGGTTGCCGACCTTCATGACCGGGTTCAGCGACGTCATCGGGTCCTGGAAGATCATCGACATCTGCGCGCCCCAGAACGCCCGCATGTCCTTGGGCTTGATCCCGATGAACTCCTGGCCCTCGAACTTCACCGATCCGTCGCGCACGACGCCTCGCTTGGGCAGCAGCCCCATGATCGAGCGGGCGAGGACGGTCTTTCCCGAGCCGGACTCCCCGACGATCCCGATCGTCTTGCCCCGCTCGAGGGTGAGCGACACGCCATCGACGGAGCGCACGAGCCCGCGGTCGGTCTCGAAATACGTCTTGATGTCGGTGACCGCGAGGAGCGGCCCCTCGTAGGGGGCGTCGCCGAAGCGGTCGTCGCCTGGACTCACAGTCCGCTCTCCCGGACGTCGAATTGTGCCCGCACCACGTCGCCGAGGAAGTTCAGGGAGAGCACGGTGAAGAAGATGAGCAGCGAAGCCTCGAACACGATGTGCGGCGACTTGAAGAGGTTGCCGCGGTCGAGGGCGATCATGTTCCCCCACGACGGTGTCGGTGGCCTCACCCCGACGCCGAGAATCGCGAGCGCGCCCTCGGCGACGATGGCGATGCCGATCGCAAGCAGCGCGATCGAGAACATGGCGGGCAGCACGTTCGGGAGCACCTCGCGGATCATGATGCGTCGGCTCTTGGCGCCTTGTGCCCGCGACGCAAGGACGAACTCGCGTTGCGCCCAGGTCAACGAGCTCGCGCGTGTGATCCGCCCGATGAGTGGGATCGCGACCACTCCGATGGCGATGATGAGGATCATCTCCGGCGAGAGCCCTCCCTCCTCACCGCTGGCACCCTGGAGGAAGGCCACGAGCGCCAGGGCCATGATGATCACCGGCACCGAGAGCAGCACGTTGAAGATGCCGGTGAGCACGGTGTCGACCTTGCCGCCGGAGAAGCCCGCGATCAGTCCCAGCGTCCCTCCGATGACGAAGCCGAGGGCCACGGCACCGGTCGCGACGAGGAGGCTCGTCCAGGCCCCGAGTGCGAGGCGAGGGAGCATGTCGCGCCCGTTGCTGTCGCAGCCGAGCAGGAAGCCGCTCGCGCCACCTTCGTCCGCGAGTGGACCCTTTCGGGCGCACGAAGCGAAGCTCTCGTTGGCGTCGCCCCACGTGAGGATGCCGATCTTCGCGAGCACCGCGATGAGGACGATGAAGGCCATCCAACCGATGGCCATCCATGCGCCGACGCCGAGACCGGCACCGCGCTTGCGGGTGGACTCGGGGCCCGCCTCGATCGCGCCGACCTGGAGCAGGCCGGCATCGCCGGCGACGCCACCCAGGCCGTGGCGCTCGTCGGCCTCGAACGCCTCGGTCGGGGCGGTGCCGGCGTCGGCGCCCATCCCGGTGTCAGGAAGCTCGGGCACGGCGGATCCTCGGATCGAGCACGGAGTAGAGGAAGTCGACGAAGAAGTTCACGAGCACGAAGAGGACTGCGATCACCACGACGTAGCTCTGGAGCTCGACGTACTCCTTGCTGAACACCGCCTGGTAGATCTTCAGGCCCATCCCCGGGATCCCGTAGATGACCTCGATCACCACGGCGCCACCGATCAGCGTGCCGACGTTGAGTCCCGCGACCGTGAGGAGCGTGAGGCTCGACGGGCGCAACGCGTGGCGCCACAGGATGCGCTGGTTCGACACTCCCTTGGCCTTGGCCATGGTGATGAAGTTCTCCTGCAGCGTTGCGATCATGTCGCTGCGCAGGAGTCGCATGTACACGGCGATCTGGCCGACCGCCAGGGTGAAGGCAGGCAGGAGCATCGACCGGGTGTGCTCCCAGAGATCGGGGGAGCGCGACGAGTCGAAGAACTGGTCCATCCAGCCGGGTGCGTAGCCACCGGTCGGTAACCACTTCAGCTGTGCCCCCACGAAGTAGGACAGGAACAGCGCGAGCACGAAGTTGGGGAGCGCGAGCATTGCGAAGGCGCCGGTGTTGATCACCTTGTCGGAACGGGTGCCGGCCCGGTAGGCGGTGAGGATCCCGAGCGGGATCGCGAAGAACAGCGCGATGAACTGCGCGTAGATCATGAGCTGGAGCGATACCGGGAGCGACTGGCTCACGAGGTCGATCACCGGCCGCCCGGAGTTGTACTGCTTGCCGAGGTCGCCCTGGAGCAGGCCGGTCAGGTAGTTCCAGTACTGCTCGGGCAGTGGCTTGTCGAGCCCGAGGTCTTGTCTCAGCACCGCGCGCTGGGCGTCGGTGCCGAACGGGATGATCGTGGTGGTCGGGTCACCCGGCAGGAGCCGGATCAGCAGGAAGGTGAACATCGTGACGAAGAGCAGCACGATGACGAGTTGGACAACTCGCTTCGCGACCGTTCTCGTCAGTTCCACCGTCGACTCCTGCTGGGCTCTTGCCGGGTTCCCTACTCCTTCTTCAGTTCGACGCGCTGAGCCCGTGCACCGGGATGCGGCCGTACACGAACAAGGGCTTGCCCTGGCCGTCGGGCAGCGGCGGCAGGTTCAGGCTCACCTCGGGGAGGTACGCGATCGCCCAGTCCACGTACCACAAGGGCGAGATGTAGTTCCCGGCCGCCATCGCCTTGTTGAAGTCGGTGTAGGTCGTCTTCTCGTCGGCGAGGGTGGACTGGGACCGACCCTGGGTCAGGAGGTCCTGCGTCGTGGTGTCGTCGAAGTGGCCGAAGTTGATGAGGTTCGTCCCGCCGGTCGGTGTGTTGTAGTTCGCAAACCACGGGTAGTTGTCCTGGTCCGCCGACTGGGAGTAGCCGCCGTGGAGCTGGCGCCAGCGGAACACGTCGACGTCGCCGGCCAGAGCCCGGTTGATGAGCGTGGCCTGGTCGACCTGGATGATCGAGGCGTTGATGCCGGCCTTGTCGAGCATCTCCTTCACGAGCTGGAGCTCGGCGGAGTTCTCGGCGTCGGGCGTCGTGGCCATCACGACATCGAACGACCCACCCGACTCGGCCTTCACCTGCTCGACGAGCTTCTTGGCCTTCTTCAGGTTGTACTTCGGGTAGCCCGCGTCCTTGAGGTAGCCGGGCGCCTTCGTGTCCATCAGGCTGTTCGTGAGCTCGAAGAGGCCCTTGTTGCGGATCTCGTTGACCGTCTTGCGGTCGATGGCCGTGGTGAACGCCTCACGAGCGACCGGGTTGTCGAACGGTGCGTCGTTCGTGATCATCATGTTGTAGGTGATCTCGCGGTATCCCGGCTGCTGCACGAGGGTCTTCGCCTGACCGCCGGTCGAGAGGCTCTCGATCAGCTGGGCGCTCGATGTGTGCATCACGTTGAGCTGGCCGCCCTGGAGTTGGGTCGCGCGCACCGCGCCGTCGATCACCGGGACGAACGTGATCTTGTCGGCCTTCGGGTACCCCTTCTGCCAGTAGTCGGGGTTCTTGACGACTACCGTCTTCTCGTTCTGGGCGTACGACTCGAGCGTGAACGGCCCACTCCCGATCATCTTGGTGGCGCAGTCGTCGCCGGCGTTGATCTGGGCCGGCGCCATGATGCCGACGCGACCCTCGAGGAACAGGTAGTCGGGGAACGCCGAGACCGGGGTCTTGAGCGTGACCGTGACCGTCGTCGGGTCGGTGACCGCCACGTCCTGGATGAAGCTAAAGATGATCGGGAGCAGCGATCCGGCGTTCGGCGCACCGGGGGCGCCCCGGTACGAGTCGAGGTTCAGCTTGACCGCCGCGGCGTCGACGGGGGTGCCATCGTGGAACTTCACCCCGTCGCGCAGTCCGATCGTCCACACGGTGAAGTCCGCGTTGGGCTCGATCGACTTCGCCAGGTACGGCGTCGCCACCCCCTTGGAGTTCGGCACGGTCAGCGTGTCGTAGACC
>JALHSW010000188.1 GCA_022865365.1 Acidimicrobiia bacterium
CGGCACGGCGTCGAACGCCTCGGGGCCGAGCACGCCGGCACCGCTCCACACCCCGGTGGCGAGCAGCTCGAGTGCGATGACGGGGTTGAGCGCGGTCTGGAACACCACTGCCTGATGACCGTGGGTCGCCATCGACTCGTCGTTGTCGACCACGTGGTACAGGTACGTCGACCGCGGCTCGCCGTCGGTGCCCGTCCCCCGCACCCACGTGCCCGCGCACGTCTTGCCGTGCATCCGATCGCCGAGCTCGGCCGGGTTCGGGAGCGCGGCAGCAACCAAGTCGCGTGGCGCCACGGGATGACCCCGCACGATCACCTCGTCGGTGCGGTCGAGGCCGAGCTTGTGGAGCGTGCGCAGCACCTCGATGAACTCCTCGCCGAGGCCGTACTTGAACGTGACCCGATCACAGTCGACCCAGCGCGGGATGAGCAGCACCTCCTCGTGCTCGACGTTCACGCACTCAACCGGGCCGATGTCATCGGGGAAGTCGAACACCTCGGGCTCGGAGAACGGCTCGGTGGTGTACCAGCCCCGACCACGCTCCCAGATAACCGGCGGATTCAGGCACTCCTCGATGGTCGTCCAGATGGAGAAGGTGGGCGCGAAGTCGTAGCCGTCGATCGTGAGGTTGGCGCCGTCGCGCACCCCCACCTCGTCGATCGACGAGAACAGGTGATCGGCGGCGTACCGGGCAAACACGTCCGACGCGCCCGGCTCGACCCCGATGCCCACGAGCGCGAGCTGGCCCCGCTCGGCCCACTGATCGGCCACGGCAAACTGCGCGTCGCCCAGCTTTTCGCCCGGTTCGGAGTACGGGTGCTCGGGATGCGCGTGTGACAGATGCATCGCCATGTCGAGGTAGGTGCACCCGACCTCGGCGGCTGCATCGAAGATCGGCGGGTTGAACCGCGGGTCGCACGCGTTCACGATCACGTCTGCCCGCTCGGCGCGCGCCAGCGCAACGAGGTCGGCGCTGCTCGAGGCGTCGACGGTCGCGGCGCGCAGGCGCGGGTCGCCGCCGGTTCGGTCGACCGCCCGGCGAGCCCGGTCGGCGTCGAGGTCGGCGAGCACGAGGGCGCCGAAGAAGTCCCGCCGGGTCGCGATCGAGGCGATGGCCGACCCGACGCCGCCGGCTCCGATCACGACGATGCGCATGGACATCAGCGAAGAGTAGAGCCAGCGCGGCAGACTGCGCCGGTGATCCCCCTCCCAGCGATCGCGCTCGCCCGGGCGAGCCATTTTCAACCCACGGTCGCCGTCACCACCATCGCGACCGGGCTTGCCGTCGCCGTCGGACGAGGGTTCGGGGGAACCGTCGCGGTGATGCTTGCCGTCCTCGCGGGCCAGCTCTCGGTCGGGTGGAGCAACGACTACCTCGACCGCGACCGGGACCGGCGCGCGCACCGTACCGACAAGCCGATCGTCGCCGGCACGGTGAAGGCACGGACCGTTGGCATCGCCGCCATCGTGGCCGCGGTCGCGTGCGTGCCGTTGTCGTTCCTGTCGGGGTGGCGGGCGGCGCTCGTGCACCTCGCCGCCGTCGCCCTGGCGTGGGCATACAACGCCGGCGCGAAGAACACGATGTTCAGCGTTGTCCCGTACGTCCTCTCGTTCGGCGTGCTCCCCGTGTTCGTGACGCTCGGCCTGCCGGGACACCCGCTGCCGCCGTGGTGGGCGGTCGTGGCCGCGGCCCTCCTCGGCGCGGGGGCCCACTTCGTCAACACGCTCGCCGATCTCGACGACGACGAGCGCGTCGGCATCCGCGGCCTGCCCCACCGTGTGGGCGCTCGAGGATCGTTGGTGGTCGCCGCAGTTTTGCTGGCCTCGGCGGTGCTCGTGCTCACGATCGCCCCGTCGGGTGGCGCCGGCCCGCTCGGCATCGTGCTGCTCGTCTCGGCGCTCGGGGCGGTGGTCGGCGTGGTGGTCGCCGGCTCGACCGGGCACGAGCGGGGCGCGTGGTCGCTCACGCTCTACGTGGCCGGCCTCAGCGTCGCCCTCTTTCTGGCCCACGGCAGCGCCCTCGCAACATGACCATGGACAGGACAAACCATGGACAGGACAGACCAAGTAGTGGGTATACTGCACACTATGGCGTTCGTGGTCGCCCGACCCGGTCGACGGTTCGAGATCCGGGAGTCGCGCGCGACCCCGCACGGACCGCGGGCCCGCACCCTCGCGACGTTCCGCGTCCTCGACGACGCCGTCGTCGCCCGGGCCACCGAGCGGTCCGCGTCGACGCTCGACGTGGCCGCGCTCCGGGCATCCGCGCGTCGAGCGGGAGCGCCCGTCGCCGTCGACAACGGACCCGATCGAGCTGCGCGCGCGCTCCTCGCGCAGCTCGCCGGCGGCCACCGCCCGTCGCCGGTGCTCACCGCGCTCCTGGCCGACACCCTCGCCGGCTCCTCGAGCGGCGCTCGGCAACCGGCAATTCCCGACGCGGCGCGGGCCGTCGTTCCCTGGCTCGACGCGACGCCCGCGCAACGAGGTCACGCGCTCCGCGACCTGCTGCTCCTCGCCGACCGACTCCCGCCACCCCGAACGAAGCGCGCGCGCTTCCCCAAGCTGGTACCCGCGGCGTGAACGAGCCGACGCTCCCCGACAAGGTGGTGGCGATCGACCAGGCCTTGCGCGACGCCGACATCCCCCACGCCTTCGGTGGGGCCATCGCGCTCGCCTACTACGCCGAGCCGCGCGCGACCGTCGACGTCGACGTCAATGTGTTCGTGGGCCCCGACCACGTCGACGCCGTTCGGGCCGCGCTCTCACCCCTCGGAATCGCGGCTGGAGACGAGACGCGGGTCGAGCGCGACGGGCAGACGCGTTGGGAGTGGGGGCGCACACCGGTCGATCTCTTCTTCGCCTACGGCCCGGTGCACGATGCCATGCGCGACGCGGTGCGGAGCGTGCCGTTCGGAGACGATCAGATCCCGGTCATCGGCCCCGAGCACCTCGTGGTCTGCAAGGTCGTGTTCGATCGCGACAAGGACTGGCTCGACATCGCCCAGGTACTCACCGCGGTGCCCGACTTCGACACCGGCGAGGTGCGCCGCTGGCTCGACCACCTCCTGACGGGCGACGACCAGCGGCGCAAGCACTTCGAACAGCTCGCCACCCAGATGCTCGGGCACCAGATCCCCGGGCAGTGAGCGGATCCATGGCGTAGGCTCCCGGCCATGTGCGGATGTCTCTTCGTCATCGCTGCAGCGATCTCACCCCGGTTCGGGGTGTTCCTCCTGTGGGGCTTCACCGACCGGATGTCGATCGCGTTCAACGAGTGGTGGTGGGCCGCGCTCGGGTTCGTCTTCCTACCCTGGACGACGCTCGCGTGGGCGCTGGTATATGCACCGATCAAGGGCGTCACCGGGTTCGGGTGGGTCATCGTCGCGTTCGCGTTCTTCGCCGACCTTTCGGTCCACGTCGGCAGCGCCAAGGCGCGTCAGCAGCGCGACGCGGCCGTGGCCTGACGTCTGCCGGCCCTGACCAAGGCGCCACGCCGTCGAGGGTCCGCGGCGATGCGGTTCGGTCTCCACGTTCCCCAGCTCGGCGCACTCGCCGAGCCCCGTGCGATCGTCGACCTCGCCCGCCGGGCCGAGGCCGCCGGTTGGGACGGCTACTTCGTGTGGGACCACGTCATGCACCGTGGCGATCCGCCCGCATGCGATCCGTGGGTCGCGCTCGGCGCGATCGCCGTGAGTACCGAGCGACTCGTGCTCGGACCGATGATCACGCCACTCCCCCGCCGTCGGCCGTGGAGGGTGGCGCGAGAGACCACGACGCTCGACCGGCTCTCTGGTGGGCGCACGGTGCTCGGCGTCGGGATCGGGACCGACGCCTACGGAGAGTTCAGCGCGTTCGCCGAGCCCGCGCTCGACGACCGCACGCGCGCCGCGATGCTCGACGAAGCGCTCGAGGTGGTCACCGCCCTCTGGCGGGGGATGCGGATCAGCCACACGGGCGAG
>JALHSW010000189.1 GCA_022865365.1 Acidimicrobiia bacterium
CAAGGCCGAGCACCGAGAATCGGTACATGCGGACGAGCGCATGACGCACCGGAGGCACAGCGTGGAGACATCGCGGACCGGACCCGACGATGCCTTTCGTGCGCGGGTCGCCGAGGCGGTCGAGATCGCAAATCTCCCGACACTCCTGATGGTGTTGGTGCAACTCACCGGCGACACCGGATGGCTCGGTCCCCGCTATCGACTCCGTCGACCAGTCGGCATGGACGACAACGACGACGGTGGCCTGACACCCGACCTGCAGGACGAGATCCGTCGCGCGGCCCGGGACGCGATCGTCGCGTGGCGGCACGGTCGTGAGCCCGAGATCCGCCAGCCCGACGGCGCCCTGCTGCGCAGGATGCTCAGCGTGGCCATGGCCGAGGAGATCCCAGACGAATACAGCCCGCTGCTGGAGGACCAGTTCAACCCTTCCGCCGACCGCGTGCGGATCGAAGTCCCGGATGACTTCGGTGTGGTCGTGGTGGGCGCTGGCTTCTCGGGGCTCTGCGCCGGCTACTTCCTGAAGCAGGCAGGGATCGACTTCGCCATCGTCGAACGGCACGCGTCGATCGGCGGTACGTGGCTCGAGAACACCTACCCCGGAGCGGGAGTGGACACCCCGAGCCACCTCTACTCGTTCACCTTCGCACCCCACGACTGGTCGCACTGGTTCTCGCTCCAGCCCGAGGTGAAGGGGTATATGGAGGACGTAGCAGAGCGCTTCGGTCTCGTCGACCACATCCGATTCGAGACAGAGGTCACCGCAGCGTCCTACGACGACGTGGCCCAGCGGTGGGTGGTGGAGACACGCACCGCTGACGGCCTCGAACGGATCGAGTGCGCCGCAGTCATCAGTGCGGTCGGGATCTTCAACCCGCCGGTGATGCCGAACATCGACGGGCTCGACGGCTTCGACGGGATCTGCGTCCACACGGCACGATGGCCGGCAGACCTCGATGTCCGCGACAAGCGCGTCGCTGTCGTCGGCACCGGGGCGAGCTCGATGCAGGTCGTACCTGCGATCGCGGACCACGCCCGGTCGGTCACCGTGTACCAGCGCTCGAACCAGTGGGTGCTTCCGTTCGAGAAGTTCCACCAGCCGGTGCCGGAACCGTTGCGCTGGCTCTTGGCCGAGGTGCCGCTGTACGCGCAGTGGTATCGGGCCCGGTTGGGATGGACGTTCAACGACAAGCTGCACCCCGTCCTCCAGATCGACCCCGACTGGGAGCACCCGGACCGCTCCATCAACGCAGCCAACGACCGGCACCGGGCGTTCATGACCCGCTACATCGAGAGTGAGCTCGGCGACCACGCCGGCGAGCTCCTCGACTCGGTGCTCCCCGACTACCCGCCGTATGGCAAGCGGATCCTGCTCGACAACGGCTGGTTCCGCACCCTGACGCGTGACGACGTCGAGCTGGTGACCGATCCGATCGAGGGGATCGACGGCACCTGCGTCGTCACCACAGCCGGAGAGCGACGCGAGACCGACGTCCTGATCATGGCAACCGGCTTCGACGTGGTCCGGTTCCTCACGTCATTCCCCGTCCGCGGACGGGGCGGCGTCG
>JALHSW010000190.1 GCA_022865365.1 Acidimicrobiia bacterium
GCGTTGTAGCGCGGCTCAATGCCCGCCGAGCTCCCTGAGCTCGTCGCGCGCCTCGGCGTGGTGATTGAGACGCTCGTTGATGCGGGTGAGTGAGTCGTCAACGCTGTCGACCAGCGGACTCGCGGCCTCGATCGCGCTCTGGGCGATCCGAACGCCGGTCTTCTCGATCTCGGCGACCCGGTACCGCAGACCGAGCAGGGTCTTGTGGCGGGCCTTGAACGGGAGGCGCGACGCGAGCACGAGCTGGTCGTCGAGCGCTCGAACCGTTGCGGCGAGGTCGTCGACAAGACCCTCGTAGCCCTCGGCCGGAACCCCCCGCTTGCGGGCGTCGGCGATCGACCGACGGGTGCGATCGAGCGCGCGGTGCACCCGACGGTGCAGATCGGCGGCCACGCTCTGACTCGTCTGCCACGAGATCGGGACACCGGGACGGCGGCGTGAGAAGCGCCACGCCAGGCCTCCGCCGGTCACCACGACGACAGCGATCAGCAGCTCCATGCCCACAACGGTAGCGCCCCCGCACACGCGGCGCTCCGCGAGATGGAGAGCCGAGCGTCCCGTAGCGTCACTGGATGCATCTCGACGACCGGGCCCGTCTGGCGCTCCTCGTCGTCCCCATCGCGCTCGTCGCCGTCGCGTCGTCGATCGGCGAGGCGATCTCGCCCACCCTGCTCGTCGACGCGCCGCTCCTGCTCGTCGCGCTCGTGCCGCGCAACCGCTACCTCGTGCTCGCCGCACCCCAGCTCGCGTTCTGGCCGTTCTTCATCGTGGGCATGGTGCGCCTGACGTTGACCGACCCGCTCTTCTACCTGTTCGGACGACGCCACGGCGACGCGGCGATCCACTGGACCGAACGACGCGTGGGAGCGCCCGGCTCGGTGCGACGCCTCGAACAGTGGTTCCGCCGTGCGGCATATCCCGTCGTCACCGTCGCCCCCAACAACCTCGTGTGCGTACTGGCGGGTGCGAGCGGGATGTCGATCAGGGGGTTCCTGCTCGCGAACCTCGGCGGCACTGCCGCACGCATGGTGCTCATCTGGTGGCTGGGGAGCGTGTTCTCGGAACCGCTGCTCGATGTCGTCGAGTTCGTGAACCGGTACCGGTGGATCCTCACCGCGGTGACGGTCGCCGTCGTCGCGGTCTCGGTGTGGCGGGCACGCCGCTCGCACCGATCCGAGATCGAGACACCCGAGGAAGTGGCCGAGGAGCTCGAGACCTGATCAAGGACGCCTGATCGAGGGAGACAGTCAGCCCGCGCTGCGCGCCATCCCGGCCCGCTCACCGCGGCTGACGAACTTGATCGCCATCTTGCGGCTCGCCTCGTCGATCATCTCGTCGCCGAACATCACGGCGCCCTTGCGTTCGCCGACCGCACCCTCGGTGGTGGCCTTCTCGTAGGCCTCGAGGATGTCGAGCGCAGTGTCGAACTGCTCCTGGGTCGGCGTGAACACCTCGTTGATCACCGCGACCTGGTCGGGGTGCAGCGCCCACTTGCCGTCGTACCCGAGGATGCGCGTCCGCATCGCGTAGTCGCGCAGCGCGTCGAGCTCCTTGATCTTCAGGAACGGCCCGTCGATCACCTGCAACCCGGTGGCGCGCCCGGCCATCAGGATCTTCGAGAACACGTAGTGGAAGTGGTCGCCCGGGTACTCCGGGATCTGCACACCACCGGTGAGCACCGGCATCTCGGTGGAGGCCGCGAAATCGGCCGGTCCGAAGATGATCGTCTCGAGTCGGGGCGAAGCGGCGCAGATCTCCTCGACGTTGATGAGGCCCCGAGCCGTCTCGATCTGCGCCTCGATGCCGACCGTCGACTGGCGTCGGGTGACCTTCTCGATCTGGGTGAGCAGGAGATCGAGCGCGCGAACGTCGCTCGCGTACTCGACCTTGGGCAGCATGAGCTCGTCGAGGCGCTCCGAAGCATTCTCGACGACGTGAACGACGTCGCGGTACGTCCACTCCGTGTCCCACGCGTTCACGCGCACGCACAGGACGGCGTCGCCCCAGTCGTGGGTGTTGATCGCCTCGACGATGGTGTCGCGGGCCGCTTCCTTCTCGAGCGGCGCCACCGCGTCCTCGAGGTCGAGGAACACCATGTCGGCGCCGAGGCCTGCGGCCTTGGCGAGCATCTTCGGGCTCGAACCGGGGACGGACAAGCAGGCTCGACGGGGCAGGTTGCGAGATCGCTCGGACATGGAAACCACGCTACCGGTACGCTCGATCCGTGGCCCAACCCACACCCCAACCCGCACGTGGAGCACCGGCGGTCCGAACCCTCCACGAGCTCGCCGACGGCGTGTTCGTCTGGCTCCAGCCGGGGGGTGAGACGGGTGTGAGCAACGCCGGGGTCGTGGTCGACGACGACGGCATCACCGTGATCGACACTCTGATGGTCCGATCGCAATGGGAGCCGTTCGCTGCCGCGGTGCACGCCCTCGATCGGCCGGTCCGGCGCGTCGTCCTCACCCATGCGCATGTCGACC
>JALHSW010000191.1 GCA_022865365.1 Acidimicrobiia bacterium
CGTCGGCCTTGTCGCTCGACGCGACCTCGGCCAGCCCCTCGCCGGTCGCCGGATTCAGCACCTTGTCGGTCGCGCCCGACTTCGCGTCGACCCACGCGCCCCCGATGAAGTTCTGGTACGCCATCGCTCGGTCCTCTCCTGAATTTCGTCTGACCACGATGTTGGTAGGTGATGTACCCCCTGCGCAAGGGAATCCGTCGTCATCGGCCCGAAAGAGCGCGGAATCCCTTGCGGAAATGCCCAGAAGCGTGCGTAGGCTGGCGCTCCGGGGGAGGGGGTGCCGCGCGTGGCCGACGAGGTGGTCGACGAGATGACCAGGCCCACGATCGATGGTGCGGCGGGCGCCGGCTCGAGCGCGGACGTCGTCATCGGGATCGACCGGGTCACGAAGCGCTTCGACGACTTCACCGCGGTGCGCGAAGCCGACTTCGGCATCCGTCGCGGCGAGTTCTTCTCGATGCTCGGACCATCGGGCTGCGGCAAGACCACGACGCTGCGCATGATCGCCGGGTTCGAGCAGCCCAGCGCGGGACGCATCACGCTGGAGGGCAAGGATGTCTCGCGGGTTCCGCCCTACAAGCGGAACGTGAACACGGTCTTCCAGCACTACGCGCTCTTTCCGCACATGACGGTGTTCGACAACGTCGCGTTCGGCCCGCGCAGCAAGCGGGTGTCGAAGTCCGAGGTGAAGGGCCGGGCGCACGAGCTCCTCGACATCGTGCGTCTCGGCGACTTCGCCGACCGCAAGCCGGGTCAGCTCTCCGGGGGCCAGCAGCAGCGCGTCGCGCTCGCGCGCGCGCTCGTGAACTATCCGAGCGCGCTCCTGCTCGACGAGCCGCTCGGTGCCCTCGACCTCAAGCTCCGCCAGGCGATGCAGCTCGAGCTGAAGCGCATCCAGCGCGAGGTCGGGATCACGTTCGTGTACGTGACGCACGACCAGGAGGAAGCGCTCACGATGTCGGACCGCATCGCCGTCATGAGCGAAGGGGTCGTCGAGCAGATCGGAACACCCGAGGAGATCTACAGCTCACCGGCGTCGGTGTTCGTCGCGGGGTTCATCGGTGTCGCGAACCTCATGCCGGCGGTGGTCGAGCGAATCGATGGAGCCGAAGCCGAGGTCACCTTGCCCGGCAACAGTCGGGTGACGGTGCCGATCACGTCGGCGACCCCGAAGGTCGGTACGACGGCGACCGTCATGGTGCGACCCGAGCGGATCCACGTGCGTATGGAGCCCCCCCCGGGTGACGTGCCGCGCGTCCGCACCACGGTCATCGACCTCACCTTCCAGGGAGCCCTCGTCCGGGCCGAGCTGGCGTGCGACGATGGCACGGTCGTCATCGCGCACGTCGGGCCCGACGACGACCTCCCCATGCTCCGGCCGAACGACGTGGTCTGGCTCACCTGGGAGGGTGATGCAGCCCGGCTGTTGCCCGGGCTCGATACGACCCACGGCAAGAAGACCGAGCTCGAGGAGCTCGAAGCCACCCAGCTCGAGCGATCTCTCGAGCGAGTAAATCCGTCTCTCCAATGAGCCAATCCATCTCTCCA
>JALHSW010000192.1 GCA_022865365.1 Acidimicrobiia bacterium
GATCACGAGCTTCTCGGCGATCGCTCGGTTCGAGCGGCCCTCGGCCATGAGTGCCAGCACCTCGCGCTCGCGGGGCGTCAGGGCGTCCAGCGCGGAGTCCCGGCTGTGGCGGCCGAGGAGCTGCGCGACGACGTCGGGGTCGAGCGCCGTGCCGCCCGCGCCGACGCGCTGCACTGCCTCCACGAACTCGCGCACATCCGCGACGCGGTCCTTGAGGAGGTAGCCGAGGCCGGTGGCGTCGCCGGCGAAGAGCTCGCGGGCGTACTCGTCCTCCACGTACTGGCTCAGCACGAGTACGGCGAGGCCGGGCTGGGCCGTGCGGGCCTCGTGCGCGGCGCGTAGACCCTCGTCGGTGAACGTGGGCGGCATGCGCACGTCGACGATCGCGAGGTCGGGGTGGTGCTCCTCGACGACGGCGAGGAGCTCGACGCCGTCGCCCGCGGTGGCGACGACGTCGATGCCCTCGTCAACGAGCAGCCGCTCGAGGCCGGCGCGCAGGAGCACCGAGTCCTCGGCGATGACTACCCGCACGGCGATCGCGGTGCTTGCTAGGGGTGTTCGGGGATGACGCCGAGCTGGGTCATCATGCCGAGGTCGTTACTGACGCCCCAGTGCTCGACTGCCTTCCCGTCGCGGGTCCGGACCCGATCGAACATCTCGACGGAGACCTTCTTCCCGGTCGGCGCGATGCCGTTGAACTCGCCCTTGTGAGTGCCGGTCATGACCGACTGGATCCAGACCTCGTCTCCGTCCACGGCCGTGGCGACCGTCTCGACCTTCAGGTCGGGGAACGCGGCCCGGAACATCTCCGTGAAGGCCTTGAGAGCCTCCTTGCCCGATGGCATGCCGGGCATCGCCTGGTGCTCCACGAAGTCGTCGGCGATGAGCTCGTCGATCACTTCAACCTTTCCTTGGCTGAGCACCTCGTCGTTGATGCGCCTTGCGAGTGCTGCGAGGTCTGCCATGTCTTTCCCCTCTCGTCAGAGCCGGTCGCTGACGCGGGAGCATACGACGGCCCCACGCCGAGGACTACGCGCATGGCACCGTCGCTCGGATCACCGTCGGTCCGCCGGGGGGACTGCTGACCGACAGCTCGCCGTCGACGCCGGCCACGCGGTCGGCCAGGCCCCGCAGGCCGGTGGGGACGAGGTCGTCGTGCTCGCCGATGGCCGCCCCGCCCCGCCCGTCATCCTGCACCTCGACCACGATGCGGTTGTCTACCTCACGGATGCTCACCGCGGCCCGGGACGCGTGGGCGTGGCGGCTCACGTTGGTGAGGCTCTCGGCCACCACGTAGTAGGCGGTGGCCTCGACCGCGGGGGTCGGGCGCTGGGCGAGCGCGACGGTCACGTCCACCGGGATGGGTGCGCGCGCCGCGAGGGCGTGCACCGCGGCGTCGAGGCCGCGGTCGGTGAGCACCGAGGGGTGGATGCCCCGGGCGAGGTCGCGCAGCTCGACGAGCGCGAGCTTGGCGTCCGCGTGCGCTTCGTCGATGAGCACCGCCGCACCTTCGGGGTCGGTGGCCAGCTTCTCCTTGGCCCGGCCCAGCTCCATGGCGAGCGACGTGAGGCGCATCTGCGCGCCGTCGTGCAGTGCGCGCTCGATGCGCTGCCGCTCGGCGGTGGCCGAGTCGACGGAGCGGGCGCGGCTCTCGCTGAGGTGCCCGATCTTCGCCTCGAGCTCCGCGGCGCTGACGCCGAGGAGGCCGCGGGTCGCCATCCAGCTGAGGTTGGCGACGCCGCGGATGATCCACGGTGCGATCACCAGGGCGACGACCCCGAGCACGCTCCAGATCGCCATCATCCACCACTCGCCGGTGAAGTTGTCGTTGGGGAGTGCCCAGCCCCACAGGGGAGTGGTCACCAGCCCGATCGCCACGCTCCACACGATGACGACGGCGGTGAACGTGGCGATGCCCCACGGCATCAGGAGCGCCTCGTAGAGGAACTCCTTCCAGAACGTGGCCTGCTTCATGTTGGCGACGAGGTTCAGGAACCAGCGCCGGAGTCCCTCGTACCACGGCGCGTCCGGGACGCGCTCGTAGTGGTGCAGCGCCGGCGCCGAGGGCAGGTCGGGGATCTCGAGGAGCGCCCGGGCGCGGGCCCGCTCCCAGTTGGCGATCACCCGGATCGCGACCAGTGTGAGCAACAGGATCGGGATCCCGATGAAGGTGATCAGCGAGCCGAAGCCCGTCGAGATCATCGCCGCCAGCACGCTGAACACGGCGACGCCGACGGGCAGGTCGAGCAGGAGGTGGAGATTCTCCTTGGCGGTCTGCTTCTGGGTGTAGGGGCGCAGCAGTCGACGCCACCACGATGGGCGGGGCGTGGCCGGGGCCGGGGCGGCCGAGTCGGGGGCGGGCGGGGTGGTCATGGGTTCCATTGTGATGGTCATGGAGCGGAACTTACGGAAAGGACTCGTTTCCGGGAATCCGGCAGACCGGTGTCTTGGGGGTAGGGGTAGCCCTACCGCTTGCCTCGGAACCTGCCGTAGGCTCCGCGGCGCGTCCGGCGCCAGGAGGTTGTCATGGGCGTCTACGAAGCGCGCGTGCTGCCACGCATCATCAACGTGGCGTGTGGCATGAAGGCAAGCAACCCGTTGCGCGAGCGGGTCTGTGCCGGGCTGACCGGAGAGGTCGTCGAGATCGGCTTCGGTTCGGGACTCAACATCCCCTTCTATCCGCCCGCCGTCACCCGCGTCGCAGCTGTCGAACCCGCCGACCTCGGCTGGAAGCTCGCGGCGAAGCGGCTCGCGGGCACGACCGTCCCGATCGAACGTTCCGGGCTCGACGGGCAGCGGCTGCCGTTCGCCGACGACACCTTCGACACCGCGCTGTCGACCTGGACGATGTGCACGATCCCCGACGTCGATGCCGCGCTGCGCGAGGTGCGCAGGGTCCTCAAGCCGGGCGGCATCCTCCACTTCATCGAGCACGGTCTCGCCCCCGACGAGTCGGTGCAGCGCTGGCAGCATCGGCTCGAACCGATGCAGAAGCGCATCTTCGGCGGCTGTCACCTCACCCGGTTGCCCGTCGACCTCCTGACGAGCGCGGGCTTCACCGTTCCCGAGGTCGACGTCTTCTACGAGAAGGGTGCGCCGAAGGCGATGGGTGCCGACTCCCTCGGGACGGCGGTCTCGCCCCACTGACCGAGAGCGCGGCCCCGTTGCTCGACGGCGGGCGGCCGCCTAGCGTGCCGGGGCGCACGGACCAACTTGGTCGCATGACCGGCAGGGGGAACAATGGAAGAGCACGTTCGCGTCGCAATCTACGAGATGAAGCAGGGTTCGGCCGAGGAGACTGCCGACCTGGCGAAGCAGGGCATGCTCCCGATCTTCCAGGCCCAGCCGGGTTTCGTCCGCTACGGACTGGCCCAGCTCGACGACGGCACCATCGCGTCGATCAGCGTCTGGGAGACCCACGAGGAGGCGGAAGCCGCGAACGGGGCAGCAGCCGAGTGGGTCGCCGCGAACATCGCCGACCGGATCGAGCTCAAGAACGCCCACGTGGGCGACTTCTTCTTCGACGAAGGCCGCTGAGCCGACCTGGCGCAGCGCCGGGCGCCCCAGGCGACGGGTGCCGACTCCCTCGGGATCGCCGGCTCGGTCAGTTCGCGGATCGGGGAGTGGCGGTTCAGCGAGTCGTCGCGGCCCAGGACGGCACTTCGTCGCCGTGGAGGACGTCGGCGTCCATGTCGGCGCCGTTGGGCCAGGCGATGGTGCCGACTTCGTGGTCGACGAACACCCGAGCGAAGAGGTCGGGGTCGGCTCGTAGCTCGGCGAACATCGGACCGCGGAGGAGCGGTTCGAGATCGACCACGCGGACGGAGCCGTCGTCGAACGTCAGCCGGACAGTGAAGCCGGAGACGACCCGCACCGCCGTGATCTCACGCACCGTGTCGCACCTCCCTGTCCTCGCTACCGCAACGGTTCGATGGTACCGGGGCGTCGTCCCGACCGGGTTGCTTCCCATGCCTGTTGCAACTCGGCGACGTGGAGCCGGCGCCAACGTTCCACGAGCCGCATCGAGCGTCTCGACAATGTCGACCCGGGGAGGACCTCGCCAGTCGCAACCACGACGCGACCGCGCTGGTCCCCGCCGGACACGTGGAAGTGCGGCGGGTCGTGATCGTTGGCCGGCATGGAGATGACCAGGCCGAAGAACGCGCTGATGCGGGGCACGGGTGGCCCCGACTCATCACGACGCGAACGATGACGGCGCACCACCCGGAGTGCCCGGGTCGAACCTGCGGGATAGCTGTCACACCGGCGTGCGATGGTGTCCCCATGGGCATGATCGAACATACGTTCGAGTCGGAATCGGACTCGACATTCGAGTTGGAGCGGGCCGTCGAGGCGGTCCGGCACGCCGTGCGGGCGCTGGAGCCCGCGCGCCTGGCCGGGGCCGACGCGGCTCGGCTCACGGCGGTGGCCGCGGAGGGCGAACGACTGCTCGGCGCCGCCAAGGCCCTGCTCGCCCGGCGCACCGACGAGACCAGGGCCTGGCGCGGCGGACGGGCCGCCTCGGTCGAGCAGTGGCTCGCCGAGACCTCGGGCTGTTCCGAGGGCGCGGCCCGGGAGGCGTTGGTGACCGCCGAGCGGGTCGAGACGCTGCCCGAGACCCGTGACCGGCTGCTCGACGGTCGGCTCTCCATCGGGCAGGCCGCACTCGTGTCGGCTGGCGCCGCGGTGGACCCGGGGGCGGAGGCGCACCTCCTGCGGACCGCGACCCGGTCGGGGATGCGGGGCCTGCGTCAGGAGAAGGAACGGGTCGTCGCCGCGGCCACCGACGAGGAGGCCGCGGCGCGGCGGGCACGCCGGGAGCGGCACCTGCGCACCTGGACAAACGGTCCTGCGACCCACGGCACGTTCTCCGGGCCGACCGAGCAGGTCGCGGATCTCCTCGACGCGCTCGAGCCGCTGACCCGCGCTCGCTTCGACGAGGCCCGACGCGCCGGTCACAAGGAGCCGCTCGAGGCCTACCGGTTCGACGCATTGTGCACGCTTGTCCGCCAGCCCGGCGCCGGCGTCGCCACGGCAAGACGGACCAAGCACATCGCCCGGGTCCGGGTCGATCTCACGGCGTTGGTCCGGGGGCGGACCGAGCCGGGCGAGGTGTGCGAGATCCCCGGCGTCGGCCCGGTCCCGGTCGCCCACGCCCGCGAGGTGCTGAGCCACGGGCTCCTGCAGCTGGTGATCACCGATGGGGTCGACGTCCGGACGGTGGTGAGCACCACCCGCCACGTGCCCCCACCGCTGAAGATCGCGATCGCCGAGCGCGACCGCACCTGCAAGGTGCGCGGCTGCGACTGCGACCGGATGCTGCACCGCCACCACACCGAGGATTTCGTCCGCAGCCAGCGCACCGTCTACGCCGAGCTCGGCAACCTGTGCACGCGTCACCACCACCTCGTGCACGACGAGGGCTACCGGATCATCGACCACCACGACGGCACGTGGGATCTCGCCGCCCCCGACCGCGCACCGCCCGACACGGCGGCGGCCTGACGCCCGGCGGATGTGCGGAAAGGGGGGTCGTCCCGGAACCTATGGAGATGCGCGGGCCGGAGAGGCGTCGGGTGTCTGGAACCTCCTCTTCATGGCGGTTGGCGCGAGACGTAGGATCCCGCTGTCAATCTCAGGTGATCAAGGAGCTCCGATGTATGCAGCTGTCGTGAAAGCGAACGTCCCGGGCGGGGTCAACGACGCACGGCTCAAGGACCTGAAGGAGCGGACCGCGCCGATGGTGAGCTCCGCGCCGGGGTTCGTCGCCGCCTACTGGCTCGATGTCGTGGACGACAAGGGCCTGGCGCTCGTCGTGTTCGAGGACGAGGCCTCCGCCAAGGCCGCCGCACCACCGGCCGGGAGCGAC
>JALHSW010000014.1 GCA_022865365.1 Acidimicrobiia bacterium
CTCGCCCCAGTACGGGATGCCGGCCTGCGGGTAGCGCCGGCGGAAGGCCGGAGTGACGAACATCGTGGGGTTCGCGAAGCCTTCGTCGGTGACGATCTCGTCGGGACCCACGCCGATGCCCGTGACCCGCAGCGTCACCCGTGACCCGAGCTCACCACGGCGAATTGCGGCCAGACCCTCGGCAATGCTCGGAAAGTCGTTCTCGAGGCGCGCGACATCGGCATCGCTGAACACGATTGCCCGCAGGCGATCACCGACACCCACATGCTGCTGCTCGGCGAGCACCGGGTTGATCCCCACCTCGCGGGCTCGACGCGGGTCAGGGTTGCGGCCCTCGAGCAACTTGCTGCGACCGAACGAGTACCCGGCGCGCCCACGGCTGGCGAGGACGACACCGAACGCACCGAAGTCGGCTTGGCTCCTGAGATCGGCGGTGACCAAGAACAGCCCGTCGACCCGTCCCGCCTCGGCGATCTGTGGGAGTTGGGCCACGTCCCGGTAGTCCAGCGCGCTGTCGGTGCCCAGGTCAGGGTTGACGAGCACGTCCCACGACTTCGTGTCGGCGAGCAGTCGGGAGAACGCGGTGTCGGTCCGACGCGCGCCCGCGACGGCAGCGAGCGTCGCACCGCCCGCGATGCCCACGAGCAACGCGAGCGCGAGCAGCGCGCGCCAACGACTGCGGAGCTCCGCCCGGAAGCGGAGCCAGACTGCCGCCAAGGGTGCTTACGCCCCCGGTGCGCCGGCGCCTGCGGTCGCAGCGGTCTCGATGCGGCCGTCGCGCATGTGCACGATCCGGTCCCCCGCTGCGGCCACGTCGTCGTCGTGGGTCACGAGCAGGATCGTCTGGCCCCCGGCATGCAGCCGGCGGAACAGCTCGAGCACCTCGGCCCCGCCCTCGGAGTCGAGCGCTCCGGTCGGCTCGTCGGCGAGGAGCATCGTCGGCTCGTTGGCGAGCGCGCGTGCGATCGCCAGGCGCTGACGCTGCCCACCCGACAGCACGCCGGGTGCTTCCTTGGCCTTGTCGGCGAGGCCGAGCAGGTCGAGCAGGTCGCGGGCCCGGGTCTCGGCTCGCTTGCGCGGCGCGCCGGCGATCACGGCCGGGAGCGTCACGTTCTCGAGCACGCTCATGCCCTCGAGCAGGTTGAAGAACTGGAACACGATGCCGATGTGCGTGCGGCGCATGATCGCGAGCTCGTCCTCGCTCTTGCCGACGAGCGACTCGCCCGCGAGCGTGATCTCGCCGTCGGTCGCGGTGTCGAGCCCGGCGACGAGGTTGAGCAGGGTCGACTTGCCGCACCCCGACGGGCCCATCATCGCGACGAACTCGCCCGAGTGCATCGAGAAGTCGACGCCGCGGAGCGCGCGGACCGGCGCCCCTTCCGATTCGAATGTCTTGCGCAAGCCGCGTGTCTCCAAGACGTTGGTGTCCGGGACGTTTCCTTCTACTGTCATGTGCTTCCTTCCCCTGTGACGTTGATCATGTACGCATGGACCGCCTGTTGACGGCCCTTGACCGCTTGCTCGCCGAGGTCCTCGCACTCCGGCGCGCTCGACAGCGCGACCCGAGTCGCGTCGCTCATCACGATGCGACCCTCGGGTCGGGCGATGTCCTGGAGACGCTGGGCGAGGTTCACGGTGTCGCCGATGAGCGTGTACTCGAGGCGCTCCTCGGATCCCAGGAGCGCGGCGGCCACGGGCCCGGTCGACAACCCGATACCGAGACCGAATCGCGCCAGGCCGTCACGCTCCCACCGCGCGTTCACGACACCCTGACGCTCGAGCATCGACCGTGCCGCCGCGAGCGCGAGGTCGGCATGATCATCCTGTGGGAGCGGCGCGCCGAAGCACGCCATGACCGCGTCGCCGATGAACTGCATCACGGTGCCGCCGATGTCGAGGATGGCGTGGTTCATCTCGGCCCGGTGCTCGTTGAGCTGGTGGGCGAGACTGCTCGGGTCGGTCTGCTCCGCGATCGCGGAGTAGCCCCGGATGTCCGACATCAGCACGGTGACGACGAGCTCCTCGGTCTCGCCGATACGCCCGCCCGAGCTGCGCACGACCTCGGCGACCCCGCCGGGAAGCAACCGGCTGAGCGTCTCGCCCTGCTCCTCACGGTCGACGATCGCGTCGTGCAGCATGCGGAGCCGGCGCAGCGAGCCCGACATCCCCGCGGTCGCACCCTGGGACAGCCGCAAGAAGAGCTTCTCCCCCGCGTCGGCGCCTGCGGCCGGCGTCGTGTGCCGCGCCGCGGCAATCGCCTTGATCGGCCGCCCCTGCGCGACCTGCTGGAGCAGGTCCTCGTCGTCTGCGGTGAGGTCGCCTTCGCCGGTGACGGGCCGCACGAGCGCGTCGACGATCGTGTGGTCGAGCACCGAACCGCCCGTGGCGACCGCACGCACCGCCCGCGCGAGCTGATCGCCCTCGGCGATGCGGTCCTTCAACAGGTAGGCATAGCCGGCCGCGCCGTCGGCAAGCAGCGAGACCGCGTACTCGGGGTCGTCGTACTGGGAGAGCACGACGACTCCTGTCCCCGGGTGGCGCTTGCGCAGCTCCTTGGCCGCGTCGATGCCCTCGCTCTGGAAGTTCGGCGGCATCCGGATATCGGTGCCGAGCACCTGGGGCGCCGCGGCCTCGGCGCCGACGACGAGCTCGTCGTAGTCGCCGGCGACCCCGACGATCTCGAGGTCGGATTCGAGCGAGAGCAACGCCCGTACGCCTTCGCGGACGATGACGTTGTCATCGGCCAGGAACACGGTGATCGACGCCGACCCTTCCCCCATCGACCCA
>JALHSW010000193.1 GCA_022865365.1 Acidimicrobiia bacterium
CACGTCGTCGAGCGGGCCACGTCGCGCAGCATGTCGGCGTGCTCGTGCGTGGCGATCCGCGCGAGGTCGAACGTCTCGATGTTCTTGGTGAGCCCATAGGCCACCGGCTCGTCCTCGCGCTCGAACGTGCCGAAGAGTCGGTCCCACACGATGAGGATGCTGCCGTGGTTGCGGTCGAGGTACTGCGGGTTGCTGCCGTGGTGCACCCGGTGGTGCGAGGGAGTGTTGAATACCTCTTCGAACGGTCCGAGCCTGCGGATCGTGTCGGTGTGGAACCAGTATTGGTACAGCAGGTTGATCCCGCGCGCCGAGGCGATCAGCTCAGGGTGGAACCCGAGCAGCGCGAGCGCGCTGTAGGGCACGAACGTCCCCACCGCGTCGGCGACCGGCTGACGCAGCGCCGTGGAGAGGTTGTAGCGCTCGCTCGAATGGTGCACGACGTGGATGGCCCACATGTAGCGGCTCGTGTGCATGAACCGGTGGTTCCAGTAGTAGATGAAGTCCCAGCCGAGCACCGCCGCGGCAAGCGCAAGCGGTCCGGTGCCGAGGTCACGCACGATCCGCCGCTTCCACATCCGGTCAGCCGTCGAGCGCGACGCGAGGGTGGTGGTGATCGCGACGCCGCCGGCGACCACCGACGCGACGCCGGCGACGCTCGCAACCCGGCGTGCGAGCCGACCCCGGCGACGGCGCTCCGCGCGGCTCACGTTCGGCACCTTGGCGTCGGTCACCTCGCCGTCCTCTGCTTCCTCCTCCAGCGTCTGGGCTTCCTCTGTCTGGGCAACCTGTCGGCGGGCGACGAGGTCGGCCACCGTCGTGACCGCGACCGCCCCGAGTGCCGTCGCGACAAGCGCTTTGCCGTACTTGCCCTTGCCGGGCGTGATCGGCTTCAGCAGCTTCGGGATGACAATTGGCGCCAGCAGGCTGCCCACCCCCATGGCCAGGCTCGCGATCGTGTCGCGCCGTTCGTAGTCGGCCGCCGACGGACCCTGCTGCTCGGCGCGACGGCGCAGCCACGCGGCCTCGACGCCCATCGTCCCGAAGTAGACGGGAGTGGCGGCGACGGTCAGATCCATGGAACCAGTGTCGCGCCATCGGGGGCGCCGCGCCCCGGTCCGCGCCGCGCAGACGCCAGGGATCGGGTCGGCGCCTTCGGGCTAGAGCTGCTCCGTGTCGGAGCTGTCGGGCTGCTCTGTGCTCGCGACCTGAGGTCGGCCGCGGCCCGGCCGCAGCGCTCGCGTCGACGGGCCCCAGATGAAGTAGACGGCGACCGCGGCGTAGACGAAGTAGCACGCGATGGCACTGATGAACGCGAGGCCGATCGAGGCGGTGTAGACGATCGGGCCGACGAACGATCGATGGATCGAGCGGCGGAGGTTGGCCGGGTCGACGCCTTCGACGAGCAGGTCGGGGTGGCGGGCGAGGTAGACCCAGATTGCGAGGAAGGCCAGTCCGATCGCGGCCATCGTCGCGCTGTAGACCGCGGCCGCGACGTGTGAGTTGCTCCCCCCTTCCTTCGTGTACTCCGCGAGCAGCGAGGTGGGGAAGGGGAGGAAGCCGATACCGAGCAACAGGAGCAGGTTCGTGAAGAGCAGCCCACGGTCGACGTGCCTGATCCGCTCGAACATCGAGTGATGGCTGACCCACATGATCCCGATGACGGTGAACGACAGCACGTAGGCGACGTACGCGGGCCAGTGCACCAGGAGCGCATCGAAGAGCCTCCCCGGCGCGGCCTCGGGAACCTTGATGTCGAGCACGAGCAGCGTGATGGCAATTGCGATCACGCCGTCGCTGAAGATCTCGAGGCGCTCTGTGGTGTTGTCGGGGTGTCGCCGATCTGCCGGCGACTCCGACTGGTCGTTGCTCACGTTCGAAGCGGATCTCAGACTGGACTGGATCAGACCTTCCGGCCGAGGAACGCGGCGAGCTGGTCGGCCGCACTCGCCGACGCGGGCGCTTCGGCGACCGGGCCGAACGGTGCCTTGCCGTCGGGGCCACGGAACTGGTCGGGGATGCTCGTCTTGGCCCCTGCGAGCAGCTGCGCCGCGAGCTTCGGGTTCAGGTCCGTCGACTGGCCCGTCGCCTTGGCGAGGTCCCAGCCGTGGGTGAACGTGTCGGTCGTCGCCAGGCCCAGGAACGCCGCGCCCGGGAACTTCCCGAACGGGAGGTCGAGCATCTTCTCCTGCGCGCCCGGCGCGGCGAATGCCGCCACCGCGTCCTTGGCACCCGCGTCGAAGCTCGCGAGGTAGTCGCCGTCGGCGAAGTCGGGGACATCGTTGCCATCGTCGGACGAACCACCCTCGTTCACGTTCTTCGCGAACCAGTGGGTCCCCCCGACGATGTGGTTCACGAGACCGCGCACATCCCACGACGCACACGGGGTGGGCTGGTCGAGCTGGTCGGGCTTGACGTTGGCGAGCACGGCTCGGGTGGATGCGAACGCTTGCTCGAGTGCCTCGGTGGCCATCGCGATCTCCTTCGGTCGATGTCCCCGTTGCCTGCCCGGCGGGCGAGGGTGGGGAGCGCGGAATCGTATCCCTTCACCGCACCGAGGCGCAGGGCCCACCTGGGGTCGCGCTGCTACGCGGCGGAGCGGCGTGCCCGCAGCAGCCCCATACCGGTCGCGGGGATGCTGATCGGGGTGAACCGGTCGCTCTCAACGGTGAGCTCGTCGGCCTCGTCGGCGGTCAGGTCGAGATCGGCTGCGGCGACGTTGTGACGCAGCTGATCGACCGAGCTGGCGCCGGGGATCGCGACGACGTTGGGCTTGCGGATCAGCCAGGCCAGCGCGACCTGCGCCGGTGTCGCGTCGTGGGCTTGCGCGACGCGACGGAGCGCCTCGATGATCGGCATCGCGCGCTCGAGGTTGTCGGGCAGGCACAGCGGGTTGTTGCGACGAGCGGGACCCGGTGGGATGTGCGCAGCGTCGTAGCGGCCGCCGAGCACCCCTTGCTCGAGTGGGCTGTACGCGATGACGACGCGGTCATGTGCTTGTGCGTAGGGAACGTTGGCTGCGTCGGGCTTGCGCTGCAGCAGGCTGAAGTGCACCTGGTTCGAGAGAACCGTGCTCCCGAGCTCGCGCTCGGCGGCGCGCCAGCGCTCGGCTGAGAAGTTGCTCACCCCGACGTGGCGCACGGTCCCCGCGTCCTGGAGGCGGTGCATCCCCGACATCGTCGAGTGCAACGACACGAGCGGGTTGGGCCAGTGGACCTGGTACAGGTCGATCAACTCGACGCCGAGGCGCAACGCCGACAGCCGTCCGTGCTCCTCGACGCGAGACGCGGTCGGCCACACCGGGAACACCTTCGTCGCGACGAACGCCTCGGCGCGGCGCCCTTCGAGAGCCCGCCCCACGATCGCCTCCGACACACCCCGCGCGTAGATCTCGGCGGTGTCGATGAGGTTCACGCCCAGGTCGAGCGCGGTGTGCACCAGCTCGACCGCGGTGGTCTCACCGTAGGACTTGCCGTATCCCCAGTCGCTCGAGCCGAACTGCCAGCAGCCCAGCCCGATGGCCGAGATGCGCTCACCGTCGGCCTCGACGAACCTCATTGCGGGCCTCGTTCCTCCGGGGATGTGCGGATGAGCCTCGACGCGCGAGGATACGCGCAACGCCCGAGCGCCTGAGGGGCTGAGGGGCTGAACGACAGAGGAGTCGAATGAAGCTCGTTGCGGGCAAGGTCGCAGTGGTGACCGGCGCCGCGAGCGGCATCGGCCTGGCACTGGCGGAGCGCTTCGCTCGGGCCGGCATGCACGTCGTGCTGGCCGACGTTGATGAGGCCGGACTCGCAACCGCGACCGAGCGAATCGCCGAACCGGGCGTCGAGGCGCACGCGGTCCCCACGGATGTGAGCGACGAGGCCGCGGTGCAGGCACTCGCGGCCACGGCAGTCGAGCGCTTCGGCGCCGTGCACGTGGTCTGCAACAACGCCGGGGTCTCGACCCGGGCCGACCCCTGGTTCGGCCCGTTGTCGGCGTGGACATGGGTGATGGGCGTGAACCTGTGGGGCGTCATCCACGGGGTCCGCGCGTTCTTGCCTCACCTCGTCGCTCAGGGCGAAGGGCACATCATCAACACCGCCAGCATGGCCGGGCTGATGCCCGGAGCGGGCGCGTCCTACGACGCGACCAAGCACGCCGTCGTCGCCCTCTCCGAAGATCTCTACGGCACCGCCCAGCAGATCGGCCTGCCCATCGGCGTGAGCGTGCTGTGCCCGGGCTGGGTGCGCACCAACATCGCCGAGGCCAACCGCAACTGGCCCGACCACCTCGGCGAGGAACCGCCTGCCGGGATCGGCGCCGATATCATCCGCGGCCACTTCCGCCGCGCGATCGACGAGGGAATGCCACCCGCGGTCGTCGCCGACCTCGTCGCGGACTCGATCGAAGCCGAGCGTTTCTGGGTGCTCCCCCATCCGGAGTTCGTCGACGTCGCAGTGCGCCGCTGGCACACCATCGCCGATGGCAACAACCCCGAGGGGACGGTCGACTTCCCCGGGCTGCCCTCGAGCGCGCAGATCATCGAGGAAGTCCGCGCTTCGCTCTCGCCTCCGGCCCCGTAACCTCTGCGCCGATGCCTGCGCGCCCCCCGACAGCGCTGGCGCAGCGTGCGCAGGCCGTGCTCGAGCACAACCGTCGCGGCGCCTGGACATGCCCGTCGCCCGAGCTCTACCCCCACCAGTGGCTGTGGGACTCGTGCTTCGTCGCGATCGGCATCTCGACCTTCGACCCGCCGCGCGCCGCCGGCGAGCTCACCGCCCTGTTCCGCGGGCAGTGGTCGAACGGGATGCTGCCGCACATGATCTTCGCCGACGACGTGAGCGACGTCGGCAGCACACGGATCTGGCAGTCGAGGAAGAACCCGCTCGCCCCACGCGACGTCGCCACTTCCTGCATCACGCAGCCGCCGATCATCGCGATCGCGGCCTGGCGCATCGCACAGACCCTCCCCGCCGCCGACCGGCGCGGCTTCCTCGCCGAGATCCTCCCGAAGCTCGTCGCCTATCACTCCTGGCTCTACCGCGAGCGTGACCTCCAGGGACGCGGCCTCGTGACGCTCATCCACCCCTGGGAGTGCGGGCTCGACACCACCCCACCCTGGATGCAGTCCCTGCACCGCATGTCGAAACCGTGGTGGATGCGCGTGGTACTCAAGCTGCGGCTCTCGCGCGTCGCACGGTTCTTCCGGCGCGACACGCGCTACGCACCGGCAGCCGAGCGGTTGAGCGATGACGACGGACTGCGCATGCTCGTGCTCGCGCACCGGGCCAAGCGCCACGACTTCGAGCTGCGACGCATGCCCCCGCGGGATTCGGTCCTCATCGAGGACCTCGCGTTCAACGCGTTCCTCATCGTCGCGAATCGGGCCGTCACCCGGATCGCCGAGGAGCTGGACGTCGGGATCGACCCGGAGCTGGAGCGCCGCTTCCCCACGACCGTCGCCGCGCTCGACGAGCTCTGGGACGAGTCGAGCGGTCAGTACTACTCGCGCAACGCCGTGACCGGCGCGCTCATCAAGGTGCCGACGGTTGCGACGTTCCTCCCGCTCTGGGCCGACGTGCCGCCGGACCGGGCGGCGCGACTCGTCGGCCACCTCGCCGACGAGTCGGGGTACTGGCCGCGATACCCGGTGCCGAGCGTGCCGACGGATCACCCGCACTTCGACGCCCACCGATACTGGAAGGGCCCGACCTGGGTGAACATGAACTGGGCGATCGTCCAGGGGCTCCGCGAGTGCGGTGCCACCGACGTCGCCGACGAGCTGGCGTCCCGCACCATCGAGCTCACCGACCAGCATGGGTTCGCCGAGTACTTCTCGGCGCTCACCGGCGAGGGGTTCGGCGCCGAGGACTTCTCGTGGACCGCCGCGCTCGTCCTCGACCTGCTGGACGAGTAACGGCGGTCAGGCGCGATCGAGCGCCTGCCGAGCGAGGCCGGTGAGCACCTGCTCCGAGACGAGGCCGGGATCCGCGCCAGGGGAGAGGATCGCGGTGACCTGCACGAAGGTCTTGCCGTCGAGCACCTCGACGCTGCCCTCGTCGAGGAACTCGTCGAGGGAGTAGTACGCCTTGTCGCCGAGGCCGGCGACCTTCTTCGGAGGATCGCTGTCGACCGACCTCAGGGTCTCGCGGAGCGCCTTCAGCGACTTGGTCATCGCGACCTTGGCCTGCTTCCCGCGTGCGACACGCACCGTGGCACCGCGCACCGGGCCCGTCGCCTCGAAGCCGCACGTCACCCCCGTACCGGCGACGTACTGCTCGCCGGGTCCGAACGTGGAGCCGAGCGCCGCGCCGAGCTCGCCGGTCGTGACCAGGTCGCACGCCGCGGCCTTCGGCGCTGCGCCCGCCGGCGCGCCCCCGAGCGCGATCGCTGCAACCAGCGAGAGCACCACGATGATCCGAACCGAACGAGTGGCCATCACGAGCAGTCCCTCTCGACGGGCACGGGAGGTGAGACAGGAGCGATCAGTCGAGCTGTTCGAGCAGCCCGAGCACATCGGCGTCGCTCGGTATCTGCCACTGCTGCGTGCCGACGTGGTCGTACTGCACGACGCCGTTGGCGTCGATCACGAACACCGCGGGTCGCTGCCCCAACGACATCGCCTTGCTAATGACGTCGTACGCGTCGAACACCGCGTGGTCACCGTCGCCGAGGATCGGGAACGGCAGCGGGTTGCTCTTCAGGTACGACTCACCGGCCGCGGCCGACTCGGCCGAGATCGCGAGCACCTGCACCCCGAGGGCTTCGAAGCGGTCGTGGTCGTCGCGCAACTGCGCGAGATGCCGACGGCAGAACGGTCAGGCGAAGCCCCGCAGGAACACCAGGACGACGGGCTTGCCGCGGAAAGCCGAAAGCGTGACCTCGCCGCCACCGACCTGGGCGAGCGTGAAATCCGGTGCCGGTGAACCGACCGAGACGGTCGAGCTGTGCGCGCTCATGGCGCCACCGTACCGGACCAGGCGGCCGATCGGCTCGTCATCCGGACGGTCGACCACTTCGTAGACTCGGTGCCATGGTCATCAGCGACGACGAGCTCACCGCGATCGCCCTGGCCGCGGATCCCGACACCGTCGTCGACGACGACGCCGTCAGCGTCTGGGAGCTCACCGAGACGGAACCCACCCGTTTCATGCCCGAGTGGTACATGCCGTACCCGGTCGGCGGGAGCCGGCTGCTGCACGGCTGGCGCCGCCGCATCGTCATCCTCGTCATCGTCTCGTTCGTCGTCATCGACGCCTACGGGTTGTGCAACACCTATGGGTGGGTAGCGTTCGGCTAGGCCTCCACCGGCGACGACCTGATCACGTCAACGGGCCGATCACGTTCAGCAGGCAGCTCGCCGGAGCTCGAGGAGCTCGGCCTTCTTCACCTTCGGGCAGCTCGCGCCGTGCTCGCCCTCCGCGAGGTCGCACCGCCGGCACGTCCACACGTCACCGCCCGGAGCCAGCCAGAGCATCGACCCGCACGTCGCGCATCGCTCCCCGCCCTGGGTGCATCTCCAACCCGCGTACCGCTTCGACGACAGCGGGCAGCCCCGTCCCTCACAGACCGCCCACGCGGGATCCGGCTCGAACGCGAAGACCGGGCACAGGGGTACGCACTCCTCGCAGTCGTTGCAGGTGAGCGGATCGATCACGTAGACGACGGGGAACCCGTCGGACTGGGTGATCGCACCCTGCGGACAGCCGAACTCACACGCGCCGCACCCGATGCACGCGGTGGTGACGAGGAGTGCCACCGCGCCTGCTCACACGCGCGCGGAGCGCCGCGCGGTGCCGTCGAACAGGGTCTGGAGGGTCTCGGCGTAGCGGTAGAACTTGTCGCGCCCCATCGGGTCGACCGCCTCGACGCTCATGGGAACACCCGCCATCGTGAGCCGGTTGAGCGTGTGCTCGATATCGGCCCCGCCGTGGGCATCGATGCTCTCCGCCATCTCCCGCCACGCGTCGATCGGACCGGTGACGGTCGCTTCGGGCGCGAACTCGAGATCGTCGGTGAGCTCGCCGGCGTAGTCGACGTCATAGCCGTCGAGCACGATGCCGAACCGACGCGCGCCGTCATCGTCGACCACCTCGACGGCGAGCCGCAGCTCGGCGAAGCCGAGCCGTGCAAACGTCTCGGGGTCGTCGTAGGCGGCCGCCGCGAGGCGACCGAACCAGGCGTCGCTCGGGAACTCGGCGTCGCCCGGGAACCCGCTCATACCGGCACCTCCGCGACCCGCGCGGCCACGTCGCCCTGGAGTCCGGGGACGTCGGTGAGCATCTCGGGCGGAAGCGTCACCCGGTCCCAGCGGGGCATGCCCGCGTGCTCGCAACGTTCGAGGTACTCGTGGATCACGTTCCCGCGCACCACGTTGGCCGCCGCCATGGCCAGCTCCTCGGCCTGCGCCACTCCGCCGGCCGCGAGGATCGAGGTCGGCTCGATCACTTCGGGCGTGGTGAAGAGCATCCCGATGATGTTCTCGCCCTTGTCGAGGTACCCGTGAAAGTCCTCGGCCAGCGACGGGTCGCGCTGCAGCCGGTACCGCAGGTGCATGGTGCCGTACGCGACGTGACGGGCCTCGTCCTGCATGCAGAGCCGGAAGATGCGCTTCTCGACCGGTGAGGGCGCGAGGAACTCGCCGGCGCGGAACAGCGACAGCACGATCCCCTCGCCGAGCAGGTGCATGAGCGCTGAGCCCTCGTCGTAGCTCTCGGCGTCGAGCACCAGCTTCAGGAACTGCTCGACGACCGCCTTGGACTTGCCGAGACCGCCACCGTTGGCGAGCGCCCGCTTGCGGAACACCTCGGTGTGGCGGGCCTCGTCCATCACCTGGGTGCAGAGGAACATCTTCGCCTCGATGAAGTCGTGGTTGATCTTCCACAGCCACTTGGCCGGGAAGTCGGCCGCGACCATCTCGACCTCAGACAGTACGGTGCACAGCTGACACATCGCATGCTCGAGATCGGGGTCGAGCTCGGGCAGCTCGGACCACGGGATGTCGCGGGTCGCGCTCCACTGCCGGCTCACCGCCTCCTCGTAGAGGCTGAGCACGTTGTCGGACCAGACCTCGGACTTGTCGTTGATCGTGTACCCCATGTCGGGCACGTTCGGATCGACGTCGGAGCCGCGGGGCGCCATCGTGCGCCGGGGCGCGTGCTCGGGCACCTCGCCGTACGAGCCGATCGAGATGTCGCGCAGCGTCAGCCCGATCCGGCTCGGCGTGGCCTTCACACCCCACTCGGACCGGCAGTCGCGCAGCCACCCGAGATCGAGCTCACCGCGCTGCGCACGGCGGTAGTACTCGAGATCGGCGCCGATCATCGTCATCGCTCGTACCTCCGCGTACGGCCCTTCGGCCGTTCTCACAAGCATGAGCGGCGCTCGCGGCCCGAACCCAGGGCCGAAAGTCCCAACCTGGCATCGTGACGCGGGTCACACCGGGCGGCCCGTCCCTGACGGAACCGACCAAACCTCCCCCATGGCTTCGCCGTGTCCTCGGTGAGAATGGGACCACGGAGAGCGATGGTCACAGCCCGTCCGACTTCGACACGACCTTCGCGCCCGCAGCCCGCGGGTCACGCCGCGTTTCCCGCCGCCTCAAGTTCGAGCCCCTGTGATGCCGAAGACAGAGGTGCCTGGGCTTGGGCCGACCGTCTGCGGAGGCGGCTGTGAAGTTGCGAGCGTTCCCGAGTGGTCCGGGGCTGCGGCGCGCCCCACGAATCGCGCTTGGGTGCGCCGCGCTGACGACCACGTTCGTCCTCGGGTCGGCCGCCCTCGCCGGCGCGACCGCCCTCCCCCACAAGAGCGCCCACGGCGCCGACCATGGGCTCGAGGGCAGGACCGAGCACCGTCCCCACGGCGAGTCCGAGGGGGACGGGCACGAGGGGTCCCACGGTCACGACGACGACAGCGCAGCGGGTGGCACGACTGCGCCCCCCGGCGTGACACCACCCGGCGTGACACCACCCGGCGTGACACCGCCCGGCGTGACACCGCCCGGCGTGACGCCACCCGCGGTGCCGGCGCTCGCGATCGTGGCGACTGCGTCGGTGGTGCCGAGGAGCACACCGCCCTCCGCCGCCCCGGCCCCGGTGATCGCGCCAGCAACCGCGGCGCTCGAGCGCCGGATCGACCTGTCGAAACCGCCCCTCGCCCAACTCCTGCTGCGCGACGCACCCCCGGTCACGGCGCTGTTCGTGCTCGCGGCGTTGGCCATCGCGTTCCTGCTCGCCAGCAGCTGGTTCGACCACCGCCACGTCCGCCTGGCCGGAGCACCGCTCGACCGACGCGACGAGACGCTCGGTTTCGGGTGAGCGGTACCGCCGATCCCGACCTCGCTCCGCTCGGTGACCGGCTCGCACTGCTCCAGAGCGCCCGGGTGGTCTCCGCCATCGCGATCCTCGGTGTCACCGCGCTGGCCGGGAGCTCGCCGAGCGTCCTCGTACCGATCGCCGTCGCGTACGTCGGGCTGACCGCCATCGTCGAAGGCGCCCGACGCGCGGCACGCGTCCGCGTCCTCCCGCTCATCTCGACGATGCTCCTCCTCGACGGTGTACTCCTGGCGCTGGCGGTCACCGTGACCGGCGGTGCAAACAGTCCCCTGCTCTTCCTCATGTTCCTCGACGTCCTCGCGGTGACGCTCCTCGCGTCGTATCGAAGCGGGCTCAAGATCGCGCTCTGGTGTGCGCTGCTGCTGTTCCTCGGTCAGGCTGCCGTTCGAGCCGGCGTGCTCGACGCACCGGCTGCGGCGAGCGACCGCGACGCGGCGCTCGGCGCGGCGGCCTTCCTCACGGTTGCACTCGCGGCATCCGCGTTCACCTCCGTGAACGAACGCGCGCTCCGGCAGAGCCGCGCCCAGCTCGCGGGCCTCGTCGAGCTCGATCTCGAGCTCGGCCGCACGCGCGATCCCGAGGTGATCGGCAGCGCACTCGCCCGCTACGCAACCGGCCATCTCGGATTCCTGAACGCCGGGATCGTGATCTGCTGCGGCGATCGCTGGCAGCGGACGCTCGCGGTGGGTGACGACGTACAGGGAACGAGCCGGTGCGACGCGCCGGTCGGTGCCCAGAGCGACGCGGTCCGGGCGGGCCGCGCGCCTGCCCTGAACCGAACGCTCGACCCCGACGACGCGCTGGCCACGCTCCTCCCGGATGCGACCAACGTCGTCCTCGTGCCACTCTTCGCCGATGACGAGTGCGTCGGGCTGGCGGCAGGCGAGTGGGGCGAGCGGCGCCGGCGCATCCCGGCGGGGGTCGTCGACGCCCTGGCCCAGGCCGCGACCCACGCGGCCGCGGCGGTGCGCTATGGGACCATGGTCGAGGAGATCGAGCGGCTCGCGACCCGCGACCCACTGACGGCCCTCGCGAACCGTCGCGTCTTCGAGGACACACTCCCTCGCGAGGTGGCGCGGGCCCGGCGAACCGATGCTCCACTGAGCCTGGTCATCCTCGACGTGGATCACTTCAAGCGCGTGAACGACGAGCACGGTCACCAGGCGGGCGACGCGGTGCTCCGCGATATCGCTGCCGCGCTCGCCGCCAACACGAAGGGCTTCGACCTCGTGGCGCGCCTCGGGGGCGACGAGTTCGCCGTGCTCCTCCCGGGCTGCACGGCATCGGATGCGGCCAACGTCGCCGAGCGGCTTCGCGGCAGCGAAGTCGGGACCGCTCACGGGCACGCCGTGACGCTCAGCGCCGGGTACGCGACCCTCACCGACGCCATGGACACCGGTGACGACCTGGTGGCGGCCGCCGACGCCGGGCTCTACGTGGCCAAGCGCGCGGGCCGTTCGCAGGTCGCTACCGTCGACGACCATCCCGCGTGAGTAGCCGGTTCACGGACCGTCGGAGCTCGATCGGCCCCTTCGTTGTGGCGCCTCGCGGTGTACGCTCGGCATCATGCGCCGGGCCGCGATCCCCCTGGCCTGCCTCCTCGTACTCGCGACCGTGCTCACGGCAGCGAGCGCCAGGGCTGCCCCGCGTCGCCCGAAGCGGGTGAACGAGTGCACGCTGCTCACCACCGGCCAGGCCGGCACGATCATGGGTGCCGAGCCCTACGCTCGGGGTGCACCCGACGGCGAAGCGTGCTCCTGGCAGACCGACCCCACCGACCGGGCGAACCTCCGGTACGTGGTGGTGACCGTCGAGGGACTCGCGAAGTACCTCGGCAAGCACCCCGACGTCCGCACGTTCCTCGACGAGTCCACGACCGTCGGGATCGATCCGCTCCCCGGAGTGGGGAGCGAGGCGTACAGCACCTACTCCGCGTTGAGTGGCCCGGGTTCCTCGGACGGGATCACGGTCCGGGTTGGCAAGCAGGTGCTGTCGGTCGGCTTCCAGGCGACCGACCGGGTCGAGAACCCCTCGCCGGAGTTCGACCAGATCGTTGCGATCGTGCAGAAGATGGCAGCCAAGCTCCGGCGGTCCTGATCGGGCGGTCCTGACTGGCTCAGGGACTGGACGGTGCCGGAGGACCGGAGGTGTTCGGGTTCGTCGTGGTCGACGAGCCCGTTGCGAACCGGGTGCGCGTGTAGTCGACCACCGTTGCGATCTGCTTCGTCGTGAAACGTCCGCCCCACGCCGGCATCTCGCCGATGCCGTTGGTGACGACGGCGATCTCGTCGGCGACATCGGGGTACTCCACCGCGGTGTCGACGAGGCTCGGGCCGACGAAGCCCTGCCCGCTCTTCCCGTGACAGGTCGCGCAGCTGGCCTCGTAGATCCCGGCACCGGTCTTCGGCGGCGCGTACGCCTCGTCCGACCCGCCCCCACACGCGACCACGAGCAGCGCCGCGCTCGCGACCAGTCCGAGGATCCTCGACCCGCCCCTGCTCCACACCCGTCGATCGCTCAGCACAATCGCGACGGTAGTGGCCTACACGATCCCCAAGGCGGCAAAGGCCAGGCTCGACCAGGTCGTCGCCGAGTTCGAGGCACTCGAGACCTGACCGCGAATGTGATGCTCAGCCGGTGAAGCCCAAGATGGCGGCAACCAGGCCCATCGACGCGAGGAGCGCACCGGCCAGGCGCCACGTCTGCTCGCGCATCTCATCGTGCAGGCCGGCGCGTTGGTCGGCCATCTCCGTACGGACGCCCGCCATCTCGGCGCGCAACCGCTGTTCGAGCACCTCGAGGCGAAGATCGAGCGTCGTGTTCGTGACGACTTCACCCCACCCGCCGGGAGGCCGATCGTCAACCAGGTAGGACGCGGATTCCATGCTCAGACCTACCCCTTCCAGGTCGCGGCGCACGCGCAACCGGACATCCTCCACCGCCATGATCGCCTCCTCGGATCAGAGAGGCAAGACAGTTCGTTCGAGCGCCGGTGACCGTCGCCGCCGTAGCACCGTAGGCTCGGGGCGACACCGTAGGGTCAGGTGACGACAGAAGGGTCTCGACTGATGCTGCTCGACGGGTTCAACCACGTCGCGGTGCTCACGAACGACACCGAGCGACTCCAGCGCTTCTATACAGAGGTCTTCGACGCGGAGATCGTCCGCGACGGACCCGAGACGCCCGAACAGACCGACGTCCGCATGACCGTCATCCACATCGGCCCACACTCGGAGCTCAACGTCTTCCAGATCGTCGGGAACACCGAGGCCGACCATCAGACGCCGATCTTCGGTCGGGGCCGCATCGATCACCTGGCGGTGCAGGCGGAGTCACTCGAGGCGTTCGAGACCATCCGCGACCGGCTCATGACGCTCGGAGCCGCCGACGCGTTCGTCACCGACTTCGGGCCGATCCTCAGCGTGTTCTTCCGCGACCCCGACGGTCTCGAGTGCGAGGTGTGCGTCGCGAACCCCGACGCCCGGCCCGGCGCGAGCAACCCGCCCGGGACGCCCGCAGCCCGCTACGCGTAAGGTCGACCCGCGTCTCGGAAGGCGGCATGCAGCTCACCGGCCCGTCCCGTCCGAAGACCTAGCTTCGGGTGAGCGCGACCGACTCGGCGGGCACGTGCGCGACGCGTCGGGCGAACAGGAATCGGTCGAGCAGGATGAACTGGACGACCCAGAGCGCGCCGAAGCCGCTCAGGTGCGCCCCGAGCACCGCAGCCGTGCGGGTCGACGACTCCAGGTGCGCGCCCGACGCCCACGAGTCCACGACCCCGACCGCGAGGGTCGAGAGCACGAGCCCGGTGAACGCCAGGACCCAGAACGGCAGGACCTCACGCCACGGATCGCTGGGGTCCCGTCGCCCCCAGGTCCAGCGGCGGTTCACGTGGTAGCCGGGAACGGTCGCCACTGCGGTCGCGGCCACGTTCGCCGCCCACGCGACGAGACCGAGACCGGCGGTGCAGATCGTCAGGATGGTCAGGCTGATCACCGTGGTCAGCACCGAGACGCTCATGCAGCGGGTGAGGCGCTGGAACAGGCTGCGCCGCTCCACCACCGGCAGGGTCGATCCGTTGCCAACGCTCGTGTGGTCCTGGATCATGCGAGCTCCCGCGGATGTCCGCCTCTGTCCCTATCGGCAAGAGCTCCGCAGAAGTTGAAGGGCGACGCTACGCGGGACTGGTCACCGAGGCGCCGGCGCGCGCCGCCTTCGTGAACGGGTACGCGAGGTGCCGCAGATACCCGACCTCGGGCACCGGATCGTGGATGCCGAAGCCGGTTGGGCGTTCGCCCTTCGGTAGGTAGGCAGTACCGAAGATCCTGTCGACGATCGGGAGGCCGAAGTTCTTGTCGGTCGCCGGCGCGTCGATGGCGTGATGCCAGTGGTGCCATTCGGGAGTGTTGATGATCCAGCGCACGACCGGGAAGCGCAGCCGCACGTTCGCGTGCTGGAACAGCGCGAGCAGCGTGATGAACACCGCCACTCCGGCGAAGACGCCACCGCCGTATCCGAGGAGGAAGAGCGGCAGGATCGTGACCGCCTGGGTGAAGGACTGGTCGAAGGGGTGGAGCCGACCCGACGCGACCCAGTCCATCTGCTCGATGCTGTGGTGCACCGCGTGGAAGCGCCACAGGAACGGCACCCGGTGGGTGAGGCGGTGGCCCCAGTAGTTGCCGAACACGACGAGCACCACGGCGAGCACGATCGCTGCTTCCGTCGGGAGATAGCCGACCAGTTCGAAGCCCCGCATCCAGATGAGCGGGAGCGCGAAGAGCACCACGAGCACGATGGCGCCCGCGGCCGAGAACAGACCGTTCACGAGGATGTGCGTCAGGTCGGTGAGCAGGCCCCTGCGGAACACCTTCTGCTTGCGGAAGGCAAACAGCTTCTCGAGCGGCACGAAGAGGAGGAACAGCACACCGATCCCCACGACCGCCGTACCGCGCAGGAGCAGCGCGATCACGAGCGTGGCCACGAACGTGAGCCCGGTGATCAGGGCCTGCCGGCTGGGCGCGTCCTCGTCGGTGGTGGGCGCGGGAGCGGCAGTGGCAGTGCTGGTCATGGCGCCATCCAAGCGCAGCGATGTGAAGGCGATCACCGCCCGGTGTGAGCATTCTGTGAAGCCGACTACACCATCGCGGCTCGGTAGGCGACCACGTCACGCGCGCGAGCGCCAGGTCAGCGGCGGGCGAGGATCTCGCCGTGGAGCACGGCGAAGAACCCGTCGGGGGCGGCGGCCCAACGGTGCCACGCCTCCGAGATCGCGACGAGCTCTGCGTCGTCGGTGAAGCCGTACTCCACGGCTTGCTCGGCGAACGACGACAAGCGCACCCGGTCGGCCCAGAGTCCGCCCCACCAGGCCCGGTCGTCCGGATCGGCGAACGTCCACGTCGAGCTCGACGCGCGCACGTCGGTGAATCCCGCGGCTTGAACCCAACCCAGGAGGTACCGACCGGCGTCGGCGTGTGCACCATTGCGATCGGTCACCTGCTGGTACAGCGAGAGCCATCGGTCGAGGAGCGGATCGGCGGGGGCCCACACGAACGCGCCGTAGTCGCTGTCGCGCACGGCGAGGATCCCACCGGGCTTCAGCACGCGATGCATCTCGCACAGTGCGGCAACCGGGTCGGTGAGATGCTGGAGCACCTGGTGCGCGTGCACCACATCGAAGGCCGCGTCGTCGAGATCGAGCGCATACGCGTTGCCGGTCGAGAACGAGACGTTCGACGCACCCGCATTCCGCCGCCTGGCTTCGGCCTGCTCGATCACGTCGGCCGCGGCATCGAGCCCGACGACGCGACCGGGCGCGACTCGGGTCGCGAGGTCGAGGGTGATCGTGCCCGGACCGCAACCCAGGTCGAGCAGGTCCATTCCGGGCGCGAGCCCGGGCAGCAAGTACCCCGCTGAGTTCTCCGCCGTGCGCCAGGTGTGGCTGCGCAGGACCGACTCGTGGTGCCCGTGCGTGTAGGTCTCCTTCACGCCACCATCGTGCCAGGGCCGCGGTGTCGGCACGTTCAGGCGAAGCGCAATACGGCGCCGATGCCGCCGAGTGCCGCGACAACGACGGTCTGAGCCGCGATGACCAGGGTCGCGAGGCGCCACGTCTGCGCCCTGAGCTCGCGTTGGAGCTCGGAACGCAACTCGTCACCGAGCGACGACAGTCGCGCTTCGAGCACCGGAACGGTGACGAGCTCGTTCCAACCACCCGGCGGTCGGTCCATCAGGTACGAGGCCTCCTCGGCTCCGAACGAGTCCTGCAGGTTGCGACGCAGGCGCATCCGCACGTCATCGATCACCATGTTCGCCTTCTGAGATCGGGGCGGCAAGACACGAGCATGAAGCCGGAGTGACCGTGGCGCGATCACCCGGGCGAGGGGCGACGTAGCCTCACGAGGTGCTCGAGCGCTCTGGGGTCGAGAGGCTGCTGCTGACGATCACCGCGCGTCAACGACTTCTCGCGGTGCTGGTGGTCGGTGCGGTCGCCGGCCTCATCGCCGGGTGGTTCGTTCCCTGGCTCTCCGCGGTGCTCGTAGCCTGGATCGTCGCGGCCGCGACATTCCTCGTGTGGGTCTGGGGCACCATCGGATCGTTCCACGCCGACGCGACGAAGGAGTTCGCGACCCGCGAGGACGACAGCCGCGTCTCGGCGCAGTTTCTTCTGCTGGCCGCGTGTGTCGCGAGCCTGGTCGGCGTGGGCATCGAGCTGGCCGAGGCGGGTGGCGCGAGCGACGCGGAGAAGGCGGCGTTCACCGCCGTCGCCGCTGTCACCGTGATCCTGTCGTGGGCGGTCGTGCACAGCGTGTTCGCGCTGCGGTACGCGCACGAGTACTACACCGAGCCCATCGGGGGCATCGACTTCAAGAACCCCGCCCCGCCCGACTACCGCGACTTCATCTACGTCGCCTTCACGGTCGGCATGACCTTCCAGGTGTCGGACACCGACATCCAGTCCCGAACCGTGCGGCGGACGGTCATCAACCACGCGCTGCTGGCCTACCTGTTCGGTGCAGTCATCCTGGCGTTGACCGTGAACATCGCCGCGACGCTCCTGCAGTCCTGACGACAGCCCGGGTGCTCACCGCCGATCATCCAGGCGTTCCTCGTCGGGCGCACGGTGAGCGACAGTCTCCGCCTCGGGATCCAGGTCACCATGCTTGTTGCGCCGGGGGTTCGCACTCGGCGACGACGTGCTGTACCGCGTCAGCGACATTCACCTCTCGACCGCCCTGTGGCACTTTGCGCTGTGGTGGGCAATCATCACGGTGACGTTCACGACGCTCGCGGTGCGCCGCCACCGCCGCGGCTGAGACCCGGTCGGCTGCTCGGGTCTGGTGACTACTCGGGTTGGGAGCTCAGGTGGAGAGCTCCTGCATGCCCCACGGGCTGCCAGAGTCGTTCAGCAGCTCGAGGAACGGCACCGCGTCGAACGCCTCGGGGCCGAGCACGCCGGCACCGCTCCACACCCCGGTGGCGAGCAGCTCGAGTGCGATGACGGGGTTGAGCGCGGTCTGGAACACCACTGCCTGATGACCGTGGGTCGCCATCGAC
>JALHSW010000194.1 GCA_022865365.1 Acidimicrobiia bacterium
ATGGTGCTCGAGGGTGGTCCGGACACGTGGAAGGTGGTCCGCGGCCTCATGGGGGCCACGAACCCCCGGGAGTCGGCGCCGGGGACGATTCGCGGCGACCTTGCCCTCGAAACGGGGGAGAACCTCGTCCACGGCTCAGACGGGCCAACGTCGGCGAAGCGCGAGATCTCGCTGTTCTTCCCCGGCTTGTCGACCTGACCCAGCGCGAACGTCGAATGCCGCCACGGCCCGCCCACCGGCTGAAAGACTCGCCAGGAATGGAGAAGGTCGGCATCAGCTGCAGGATCCCGTGCGTCATCGGGCACCCCGTCGGGGGGCGGCTGGACGTGCCCCCGGGGAGGCCGTACCCTTGTTGTCTCGTGGCCCCAAGCCGGAAAGTCCTTCTGTGACCGCGCCCTGGTACTCCAATGTGATCGGTCGCGACATGGCCGTGGACCTTGGCACGGCCAACACGGTCGTGTACGTACGGGGCCAGGGCATCGTGCTCAACGAGCCGTCGATCGTCACGGTCAACACGCGTAGCGGCGACATCCTCGCGGTCGGCACGGAAGCCAAGCGGATGCTTGGTCGCACGCCCAGCCACATCCAGGCCATCCGGCCGCTGAGGGACGGCGTCATCGCCGATTTCGACGTCTGCGAGAAGATGCTCCGCTACTTCATCCAGCGGGTCCACCAGCGGAACCGCTGGGCCAAGCCGCGGATGGTCATCTGCATCCCGTCGGGGATCACGGGTGTCGAGCGTCGAGCCGTGCAGGAAGCGGCGGAGTACGCCGGGGCCCGCAAGCCGGTCATGGTGATCGAGGAGCCGATGGCGGCCGCAATCGGTGCCGGCCTCCCGATCCACGAGCCGGCGGGCAACATGATCGTCGACATCGGTGGCGGCACTTCCGAGGTTGCTGTGATCTCGATGGGCGGGATCGTCGCGAGCGAGTCCAGCCGCGTCGCGGGTGACGAGTTCGACGAGGCGATCCTCGCGTTCATGAAGCGCGAGTACTCCCTTGCCCTCGGTGAGCGCACCGCCGAAGAGGTCAAGATGAAGCTCGCAAGCGCGTACCCGCTCGAGGAGGAGTTCCACGCCGAAGTGCGCGGACGCGACCTCGTCACCGGGCTTCCGCGCACCGTCGTCGTGTCGAGCCAGGACATCCGCGAGGCGATCGAGGAGCCGGTCGCTGCGATCGTCGACACGCTGAAGGTGACCCTCGACAAGACGCCGCCCGAGCTCGCCGCCGACGTCATGGAGCGCGGCATCGTCCTCGCCGGGGGTGGTTCCATGCTCCTGGGCCTCGATGCCGCGATCGAAGCCGAGACCGGAATGCCGTGCCGAATGGCCAAGGACCCCCTCTTCTCGGTCGTCCTGGGTTCGGGTCAGTGCCTCGAGCAGTTCGATGTGCTTCGGCAGGTGCTCATCAGCGGTCCCGACGACTGACCGAGCGCCCCGAGCAGCCGAGCGTGCCTGGCAAGAGTGGGTATTGGGTATCCGGATGCCGAGCGAGCGCGAGCAGCGAGTAGGAGGCGCTCATGGTCGTCTATCGACGCGACGCCCGGCGGCGTCCCGTCCTGCTCATCGTGGTGTTCCTCTCGCTCGTTCTCGTGACGGTCGACTCGCGCGGTAACGGGCTGATCGACACGGTCCGACGCGTCGCGCGCGACGCGCTCCAGCCCGCGCAGTCCGTCGTCGACTCGGCATTCGATCCTCTGCGCAACGTACGCGACGGCAACACCGGGTACGGAGCGGTGAAGGACGAGAACGCGCTGCTCGAGAAGCGCGTCGCCGAGCTCGAGGGTCGGCTGTTGCGCGAGCGAGCGGTCGGTTCGGAGGTCAACGAGCTGGGCAAGCTGCTCGACCTGCCGACCATCCAGGAC
>JALHSW010000195.1 GCA_022865365.1 Acidimicrobiia bacterium
CCCGTCGGTCAGGCTCAAGGCCTTCCGCGCGGGGCAGCCGCTTGTGGAATACCTGACGATGCTCGGCGACGCCTATGAGCAACCGCGTTTTGCCATCATTGGCGGGGTGCGGAAGCTCGTTGACCTACGGTCGAACGTGGTGAAGACCCACGCCGACGACGCGGGCACGATCAGGTTCGGGAGTTCCGATCCCGCGGCGCTCTGGGAGCTGCCAGGTGGTCGCCAGGATCTCGTCGAGATCACCTGCCCCCGCTGGAGACGAGCCCAGCACGACGAGCTCCTCGTCCACGAGACCACCCGGCTGGAGTGGCTCGATCTCACTCATTGCGCTGGCATACCGGTCACGACTCCGGAACGTACGCTCTTGGACCTCGGTGGGGTGTGCTCGCCTCGCGTCGTGGACATGGCGATCGACGCCGCTCTGCGCAAGGACCTGACCGATCCCCGCGCTATCGCTGCGGTCCTCGGGCGCGTGGGTCGGCGCGGGCGCAACGGCACCGGCACTCTGCGGCGCCTGCTCGCCGAGCGGGCGCCCGAGCTACGCGGGGCCGAGAGCCCGGCCGAGACGCGCCTCGGCCAAGTCCTCCGAGCCCACGGTCTCCCCGAACCGGTGCTCCAATACGAGATCTGGGACGGCCCGCGGTTCGTCGCCCGTGTCGACGCTGCGTACCCGGAGTGGCGAATCGCGATCGAGTACGAGAGCTATCAAGAGCACACCGGCAAGGTTGCCCTCGTGCGCGACAACGCGCGACGAAACGAGATGGTCGCGCTCAGATGGAACCCGGTCGGTGCGACGGCTCGCGATCTCGCCGAAGGCGGCCACCGACTGTGCGCGGCGATCCGTCGCATCGCTGCGAACTCCACTTGACGTTCTTGCGTCAGTTGTAGGCGGAATACGCCTACAACTGACGCAAGAACAGTGGGATAGGTCAACTCGAGTAGGTCTCGCGCAGCTCGTGCTTGAGGACCTTGCCGGACGCGTTCCGCGGCAGCGCTTCCACGATCTCGAGCTGCTCGGGCACCTTCTGCTTGGCGAGCCCGGCGTCGGTGAGGAACTCGAACAGCTCGGGCAGCGTCGGGAGCTCCTCGGCGTTCGTCGGCACGACCACCGCGCACGCCCGCTCCCCCGTCTTCGGGTCGGGCAGCCCGATCACGGCCGCGTCGGCGATCTTCGGGTGCGTGAACAGGAGGTCCTCGACCTCCTTGGCCGAGATGTTCTCGCCGTGGCGGATGATGATGTCCTTCACGCGCCCGGTGATGCGCACGTGGCGGTCGGACGGGTCCATCACGCCGATGTCGCCGGTCTTGAACCATCCGTCCTCGTCGAACGCGGCGGCGTCGAGCGACGCATCGAGGTACCCCCGACACACCTGGGGTCCCTTGGCCCGGATCTCACCCTCTTCGCCGGCGGCGGCGACCTCCCCGTCGAGCTTGACGAACCGCAGCTCGACCCCCGGCGTCGGGGAACCTTCGGTCTCCGCGAGCTGCACGTCGGTGTCGCGCACGGCGTTCATCGTGAGGATGGGAGCCTCGGTCAGTCCGTAGCCCGAGACGATGCCGACGCCCCCGAGCTCCTCGCGCACCTCGTAGTGCAGCTGCGGGGGCTTGGGTGCGCCACCACCGGGGTACGCCCGGGCTTCGGGGAACAGGGGTGTGTCGGGCTGCTGGCGCTGCGCGTTGAGGTACGCCATGTGGAACGGGGTGCCCGCTCCGGCGAGCGTGATCTTCTCGCGCTGCAGGACCGGGATCGTCGTCTGGGGCACGAAGGCCTCGACGAACACGCAGAGGCAGCCGGTCATCAGCATCGTGTAGAGCCAGCCGATGCCCCCGATATGGGTGAACGGGAACACCATCGCGGCGCGGTCGTCGCCCGTGATCTCGAGTGCCTCGATCATGCCGACGGC
>JALHSW010000196.1 GCA_022865365.1 Acidimicrobiia bacterium
ATCCTGGACTACCTCGAAGGCGCGTGGCAGCACCCCGACGACGGACTCTGGGAGATGCGGGGCGACCGCCAGCACTTCGTCCATTCCAAGGTGATGGCGTGGCTCGGCTTCGAGAGCGCGATCGCGTCGGCCGAGCGGCTCGGTCTTCCCGGTCCCATCGAGCGCTGGAAGGCATCGCGAGACGAGATCCACACCCAGGTGTGCACCGAAGGCTTCGACCCCGAGCTCGGGTCGTTCGTGCAGGCCTATGGCTCCAAGGATCTCGACGCGGCGCTGCTGACGATCCCGTCGACCGGGTTCCTCCCTGCGACCGACGAGCGGATGGTCGGCACGGTTGCCGCGATCGAGCGTGAGCTGCTGCAGGACGGGTTCGTGCTCCGCTACCGCAGCGAGCAGGGCGACGACGGGCTCCCGCCCGGTGAGGGTGCGTTCCTGCCGTGCTCGTTCTGGCTCGTCATGAACTACGTCCAACAGGGCCGCAACGATGACGCTCGTCTGCTCTTCGACAGGCTGACCGCGATCGCCAACGACGTCGGGATGTTCTCGGAGGAGTACGACCCGGCGGCGAAGCGCCAGCTCGGGAACACACCGCAGGCGTTCACACATCTTGCGTTCGTTCGTGCCGCGTCGGCGATGTCCAACTACTCGACGGTGTTCTCGGACAGCTTCCGGGAGTAGTGGATCGCCCGGGACAGGCCTACGCGTAGCCCTTGGCGCGCAGCCACCGGAGGGTGAAGAACCCGAAGATCGGTGGGATCAAGAAGGTGATGAACCGGAAGAGCAGCACGGCCGCGAGCGCGGGGGCTGCAGGGATGCCGAACCCGGTGAGCAAGGACATCAGCGCGGCTTCGGTCACACCGATGCCGCCAGGCACCGGCGCGGCGCCACCCAGCATCCCGGCGCCGATCTGCACGACCATCAGCTCCGCGAAGGGAAGCGATTGCCCGAAGGCGAGGAGGCAGAGTCCGAGGATCGCGGGGTAGAGCAGGTTGCCCATCGTGTCGCCGCCGAAGAGCATGAGCGCCTTCTTCGGGTTGCGCAGGACCGCCCAGATGTCGCCGGCGGCCCTCTTGACCGCGGGGACGACCTTGTTGCGGATCTTCGGGACGGCCAGGACGATGCCCACGAGTGCGCCGATCACCGCGATCGCCATGAGCGTCGCGCTGCCGCTCGAGTCGCTGCCCGTGTCGAACAGGTCGAGGTTCGTCGAGGTGAACGCGCACGCGCCGAGGAACAGGAGCATCTGGATCGCACCGCCGACTCCGGTGCTGAGCACCATCGCGCTGCCGCCCGAGGCGACCGGCACCCCCTCCTTGTGGAGGTAGTCGAGCTGGAGCGCGGTGCCACCGATCCCGTTGGGAGTGATCAGGTTGAGGAAGGTGCAGGCGAGCTGGGTCAGATATGTCGGCACGAACGGGAGGTCCTTGTTGACCGCCCCCATGAGGGCGAGCGTCCATGACCCCGTGACGAACGGGTAGAGCAGCAACGCAACAACGGCGTAGCCCCAGATGGCGTTCTCGAACTCGGACTGCACCGACGCGAAGTCGATGCCCTGGAGCGCGGGGATTGCGATCGCGAGTGCGACGAGGATCCCGGCGAGCATCCCGATGTTCACCAGGCTCAGCCGCTGGACCTTGAGTGGTGGGACGTCCTCGACCCCGACCGCGGCAGCCAACTCGGTGCGGAGCCCCTTGAGGGTCTTGGCGAAGTGCTGGTTGCCCTTGGTGATCCCGTTGGGGAGCGCGGCGGGCTGGACGACGGGGATGATCTCGGTGACCCGGTCCTTGCCGATCGCCTCGACCGCGGCCTTGATGGCGCGCTCGTTTCCCACGATCAGCGAGGTCGCGACCAGCACGGCCGCCCCGTCGCGGTCGAACCAGTACTGCTCCGAACCCGCGTCGGCGTCGGTGA
>JALHSW010000197.1 GCA_022865365.1 Acidimicrobiia bacterium
CCACGGGCGCGCGGGTCGCGCGGTCAAAGGGCGCGGATGCCATCGAGCAACCTCGCCAGCATGAGACCCCCGAGGGCACAGGCACCATGCCCGCCGAAGGAGGTTTTGGCACGTCCCGAAGTCGCCTTGAGCGCCGGTGGGGCTTCGGGCTCAGGTTGCCGGGATCAGGCCTCGGCTCCGCGCTGCTGCATGGCCTCGAGCTCCTCCACGGTCATGAGCACGTCACGGGCCTTCGAGCCCGTCGACGGCCCCACCACGCCCTTGCGCTCGAGAATGTCCATCAGGCGCCCGGCTCGGGCGAACCCGACCCGGAGCTTGCGCTGGAGCATCGACGTGGAGCCGAGCCCGCCCCGGACCACGAGCTCCATGGCGTCGACGAGCAACGGATCGTCGTCGTCGTCGGACCCGGCGCTACCCCCGGCGCCGCCGCCGGTCTCGTCGACGATGCCCTCCGCGTACAGGGGCTCGGTCGCCTGGCGCTTCCAATGCGCGGCGACCTTGCGCACGCACTCCTCGTCGACCCACGCACACTGGATCCGCTGCGCCCGGCTCGAGCTCGCGGTGAGCGCGAGCAGATCGCCCTGACCGATCAGCTTCTCGGCCCCGGCCTGGTCGAGGATCACGCGTGAGTCCGCGAGGCTCGACACGCTGAACGCAAGGCGGCTCGGCACGTTGGCCTTGATCACCCCGGTGATCACGTCGACCGACGGGCGCTGCGTCGCGATCACCAGGTGGATGCCGACGGCGCGCGCCATCTGCGCGATCCGGCACACGCTGGACTCGACGTCGCGCGCCGCGACCATCATCAGGTCGTTCAGCTCGTCGACAACGATCACGATGAACGGCAGCCGCTCGTAGCCCTTCCCCGAGATCGGGTCGGGTTCGTCAGGCGTGGGCAGCTCGCCCCGATCGACCATCGCGTTGTATCCCGTGATGTCGCGCACGCCGACCTCGGCGAGCGTCTCGTAGCGCATGTCCATCTCGCGCACTGCCCACTCGAGCGCGTTGGCTGCCTTCTTCGGGTTGGTGACGACCGGTGTGAGCAGGTGCGGCACGTCGTTGTAGGCACCGAGCTCGACCCGCTTGGGGTCGACGAGGATCAGTCGCACCTGATCGGGCGTGCACCGCATGAGCAGCGACGTGACGAGCGAGTTGATGCAGCTCGACTTTCCCGAGCCCGTCGCGCCCGCGATCAGCACGTGCGGGAGGGTCGCGAGGTTGAGCATCACCGAACGCCCGGCGATGTCGCGGCCGAGACCGACCTCGAGCGGGTGCGTCGCGGCCTTCGCCTCGGGCGACATGAGGACATCGCCGAGAGTGACGAGCTGGCGCGCCTTGTTCGGCACCTCCACCCCGATCGCGGACCGACCGGGGATCGGAGCGAGGATACGAACATCGGGCGATGCCATGGCGTAGGCAATGTCGTGGCTGAGCCCGGTGACGCGGTTCACCTTGACGCCCGGTGCGAGCTCCAGCTCGTAGCGGGTGACCGTCGGACCGACGGTCATGCCGATGAGCTTGGCGTCGACACCGTGTTGCCGAAGTGCCGACTGGAGGACCTTTCCGCCCTCTTCCATGAGCCGTTGGTCGGTCGGCTGCGCGTCGCCCTTCTTCAGCAGTGCCTTCGCGGGAAGCTTCCACACGCCCATCTTCCGGCCCTTGCCGGCCTTCGGGCCGAGGTCGAGCGCGGTCTGTCCATCGTCCTCGACGACGACCGGTGGGAGGTCGGTCAGGGTCGGCTCGTCGGCGCGGGCCATCTGGGGATCACCGATCCCATCGGCCTCGACGTCGTACAGCGACACCGCGGGCAACGCCATCCCCGTCTCGGGTCCCCCGTCGGGCTCGAGCGCGCCCTCGGGTGCCAGTGTCGGGTCGAACACCGGCGCTACTGGGAACACGTCGGACGCCGCGGCAGCGGGGTCCGTGAGGTCCAAGTCGACCAGGTCACCAGGCAGTTCACCAGGCAGGTCACCGGGCACGTCGTCGGGCAGGTCACCGGGCAGGTCGTCGAGCGGATCGCCGTCGAGCTCTTCGTCGGGCGGACCCGCGAGGTCGCTGAACTTGCGGGCGTGGGTACCGACGTGTCCGCCGGCGCGCAGCACGGTACGCCCCAAACCCGACATGACGTCGCTCATCGGGACACCCGGCGCGAGGAGCGCGCCGAGAACGGCGAGCCCACCGAGCACGATGGCGGCGCCGACGGTCCCTGCCGCCGTCGCGAGCGGACCACCGATCGTCGCGCCCACGATCCCGCCAGCGTCGCGCAGCGCCCGCGCCGGGCCGTCGATCGAGGGCCTGTCGAACGCCAGATGGAGCGCGCCGACCGCGGCGATGCCCAGCAGCGCGAAACCGACGCCCACGCGCAGCGGCGCCGGCTCGTTCGGCGCGTCCTCCCCCGCTTCTTCGGCTTCTGCCGCACGTCGTGCCGCGGGGCGGCGACTGAAGAGGAGGATCGCGAAGACGACGCACACGACGGGTACCGCGTACCGTGCGCGCCCGAGAAGCGAGCCGAACCCGTCGTTCAGCCCCCGGCCGACCGGGCCGGCGAGGTCAGACACCAGTCCGAGCGTCGTGAGCGCGGCGAGGACGAGCAGTCCGACCGCCAGGGCATCGGCGCCGTGACCTCCGAGCTCACGGCGGGCGGCTTCGCGAGCCCGCTCGCTCCGAGTGGGCGGCGGCGCCGAGCGGCGCTTCGCCGGGGCGCGCTTGGTCGGCTTCTTGGTCGTCGATCTCTTGGAGCTCGACCGAGTCGAAGCGCGCGAAGCGGTGCGGGTGGCCATGCACGCAACGGTAACACCGGCCACACTCGCCACAGCCGGATACCCCAGCCCCGGGAAGGAGCCAGAGGCGGGGGCCGAGCAGCAGTCAGAGGGCTTGCACGTAGCCCCCGTCGACCGGATACACCTGGCCGGTGACCCACTCGGCCGCGTCGCTGCAGAGCAGCACGGCGAGCGGCGCCGGGTCGTCGACCCGCCCGAGCCGACCCACCGGGTAGGCCTTGGCGCGCTTGGCCTCGAAGTCGGGGTCGGTCTCGGCCATCTCTGCCAGCCTGCCGTGCATCATCGTGCCGAGCGAGATGCAGTTGACCGTGACGCCCTGACGGCCGACCTCGGCCGCGAGCCCACGCGAGAACCCCATCGCCGCGGCCTTGGCCGCGCCGTACACGACCTGGAAACGCTCACCCCTGCGGCCCGAATCGGAGACGATCGTGAGAATGCGACCCCACCCGCGTTCGAGCATGTCGGGAAGGTAGGAGTGGGTGACGTGCAGCACGCCGGTGAGGTTGACGCGCATGACCGGCTCCCACTCGTGCGGGTCCGTCTCCGCGAACGACACCAGACGGGTGTCGCCACCGCTCCACGCGAGCACGCCGCTCCCCGCGTTGTTCACGAGGATGTCGATGGGCCCCGTGGTCGCGACCATGTCGTGCACGGACGCGGGGTCGCACACGTCGGCGGCGACGGGATGGGCTGTGCCGCCCTCGGCCTCGATCTCGGCGACCACCTGCTCGGCCCGGCCGAGGTCGAGGTCGTTGATCCAGAGCTCGGCACCGGCGCGGGCCATATGCAAGGCGATCGCACGTCCGACACCCGCACCCGAGCCGGTCACGAGAGCAGCGCGCCCCCCGATGAAGTTCGACCAGTCCCTGATCACACCTCGATCACGACCGGGATGATCGCAGGGCGTCGCTTGGTCCGTTGGCTGATCAAGCGGCCGAGCGCACGGCGGGCGTGGCGGCGCAGCGTCTCGAAGTCGGTGGCGCCTTCCTTCGCGGCGTCGGCGAGCGACGCGCGCACGGCAGCCCGCGCGTCTTCCAGCAGATCCTCGGCCTCGTCGGCGTGGATCCAGCCCCGGGTCACGATCTCGGGGCCGGTGACGACGTCGCCCGTCTTCGAGTCGACGGTCACGATCACCACGACGAAGCCCTCTTCGGCGAGCGTGCGACGATCGCGCAGCACACCCTGGTCGATGTCACCGGTGATCCCGTCGACGTACTGGTAGCCCGCCGGCACGGCGCGCCGCTCGACGTCGACCTTGGTGTCTCCGATCGTGAGGGCATCACCGTCTTCGCAGACGACGATCCGGTTGGCGGGTACGCCCACGTCCTCGGCCAGGCGCATGTGGTGGACCATGTGCCGGTACTCGCCGTGCACGGGAACGAACCACTCCGGCTGCACGAGATCGATCATGTACTTGAGCTCTTCTTGGGACGCATGGCCCGACACGTGGACACGCGCGGCTCCGCCGTGCAGCACCTCGGCCCCGGCGCGGTGCAGCGCATCGATCACGCGCCCGACGTTCGACTCGTTGCCCGGGATCGCGTGCGCCGAGATCACCACGACATCATCCGCGCTGATCTTCACGTGCTTGTGCTCGTGCGCAGCCATGAGAGAGAGCGCGCTCATCGGCTCACCCTGTGACCCGGTGCAGACGATGCACACCTCGCCCGGCGCATACCGGGCGGCTTCCTCGATGTCGATGACCCGATCGGCCTGCACGTCGAGCAGACCCATCTCCCGGGCGAGTGCCGTGTTGTGCACCATGGAGCGCCCCAGGAACGCGACGCGACGTCC
>JALHSW010000198.1 GCA_022865365.1 Acidimicrobiia bacterium
GATCGTCGAGCTCATCGCCCCCATCGCGATGGAAGAAGGCCTGCGCTTCGCGATCCGCGAAGGCGGCCGCACCGTCGGCGCCGGCCGCGTCACCAAGATCCTCAAGTAGCCAGAACCCAAGCAGAGAGACACACGATGGCGGACGCGAAGGGCCAGAAGATCCGGATCCGGTTGAAGGCCTACGACCACGAGATCATCGACCAGTCGACGAAGAAGATCGTCGAGACGGTGTTGCGGACCCAGGCCAAGGTCCGGGGCCCGGTGCCACTGCCGACCGAGATCCGGCGCTTCTGCGTGGTTCGTTCCCCGCACGTCGACAAGGACTCGCGCGAACACTTCGAGATGCGCATCCACAAGCGCCTGCTCGACATCGTGGAGCCCACCGGAAAGACGGTCGAGTCGCTCCAGCGCCTCGACCTCCCGGCCGGCGTCGACCTCGAGTTCAAGATCCAGACCTCGTAGAGCCCGCCCGTTCGCGGGCGCCGGCGGCCTCGTTCGTCGGGCGCCTCTCGGCGGGCGAGCCCCTGCTCCCTCGCTTCGCTCGGTCGGGTCTTCGACCCGGGTCTTGCCCGCCTTCGGCGCGACTTCCTCCTCACGAGGTCATCCGCACCCGTGATCGGGCTACCTCACTTGTTCGCACGCTGGGGTCGTCCCGCCGGAATTTCTCGGTGGCTGAACGCGCCAACCGGACGGAATCGGTGGGGCGACCTACAGGCCGTTGAGGTCGAGGATCTGGCCGACGCCATCGGCGACGGCGGCGAGGGCCCTGAGGTCGTCGGGGTCGGTGGTGACGATATGGTCGCCGGTTCTGGCGGCGCTCGCCACAACGATGGCATCGACCGCGTCGTTCGTTCCGGCCCGACCGCACAGGACGCCGGCTGCGAGCGCCAGCTCGAGATCCAGTGTCTCGAGCTCGCAGCCGCGCAGGGCGCGCATGAGGTTCGCGTTCCGTGGGCCGCGCCACACCTGTGTGAGTACGACGGCAGGAACTCTGAAGACATCGACCTCGTCGTCGATCTCCTCTTGGAACTTCCAGAACCGCCGATCCCCGCGATCGGCGGCGATCAGCGCGCCGGCGTCGAGCGTGAAGGAGGCCATTCCACCCCTCCCCGGCGGAGCCAGGCTCGCACTTGCTCTCGTTCCTCTTCGGTGATCGGGCCGTGCTCGGCCTGGTATTCGGCCAGTGCGGCCTTGCGCTCCGACTGCAGAAAGGAGCGGCGGGCTCGCTGGGCGACCCACCCCGACACCGTCGTGCCTTCGGCCTCGGCCTCGCCGCGGATGGTCTCCGCGAGATCCTCGGGGAGGGAGATCGTCAGCTTGGTCACGGGCACGCTCCGATCATACCGGGGTATGACTGACCCCGCCTGGCGTGGTGACTGCCCGTTCCGCTAGTCTTTCCCTTCTGCCGCCACGGCCTTGCCACGCCGGAGCGCAGCGCACGACCAAGTACGCACGACCAAGTGCGCACCACCAAGTACGTAGGACGCATTCGCCAACCGACGTCCGCGCAGGCCAGTTGGGAACCGCGCGGCACAACCGATTCGACGCTCCGCCGGACCGCCGGCCACCCGTCTGCACGAGGGGGCACGGACCGGGGGAGCGTTCGCGTGAGACGGTGTAGCCGCCAGGAAGTATGACGGCGCTCGCCGCGACCAACGAGGGATGAACGAGAGCAACGATGGCCGCCAAGGGAATCCTCGGGCGCAAGCTCGGCATGACCCAGGTCTGGGATTCGGAGAACCGGGTCGTCCCGGTGACCGTGATCGAGGCCGGGCCCTGTCGCGTCGTGCAGCTCAAGACGCCCGAGCGTGACGGCTACGCGGCCGTCCAGCTCGCGTTCGGCGCGACGAAGCCGCAGCGTCTCTCGAAGCCCGAGCTCGGTCATCTCGGGAAGGCAGGCGCCGAACCGTCGCGCGACCTTGCCGAGCTGCGAGTCGAGGACCTGTCCGGATACGAGGTCGGTCAGGTGCTCGGCGCCGATGTCTTCAGCGCCGGCGAGCGCGTCGACGTCACCGGCATCAGCAAGGGCAAGGGCTTTGCCGGCGTCATGAAGCGCCACAACTTCAAGGGTCAGGGCGCGAGCCACGGGAACCACAAGAGCCATCGCAAGCCCGGCTCCATTGGTGCCTGCGCCACGCCGGGGCGGGTGTTCAAGGGTCAGCGCATGGCCGGGCACATGGGTGCGCAGAAGGTCACGACGCTGAACCTCGAAGTGGTCGAGGGCGACGCCGAGCGCGGCCTGCTGCTCGTGCGCGGTGCGGTGCCGGGCGCGAAGGGCTCGCTGGTGTTCGTGCGCAACGCGGTGAAGGGGCCCGAAGTGCAGTTCGTCCCGCCTGCGAAGGCCGAAGCGACCGATGCGCCTGTCGACGACGGGGCACCCGAGGCCGCCGCCAGTGAGGTCGGGGGAGGCGAGCCGGAATGAAGGTCGAGGTCACGTCCGTCGCCGGCGCCAAGGCCGGGAGTGCGGAGCTTCCCGACGACCTCTTCGGTGTCGAGCCGAACATCGGGCTCATGCACCAGGTGGTCACGGCCCAGCTGGCCCATCGACGCGCGGGCACACACAACCCGAAGACGCGTGCTGAGGTCCGCGGCGGTGGCGCGAAGCCGTGGCGCCAGAAGGGAACCGGCCGCGCCCGCCAAGGCTAGATCCGATCCCCGCAGTGGCGGGGCGGTGGCGTCGCGCATGGCCCCAAGCCGCGCGACTACTCCCAGCGCACTCC
>JALHSW010000199.1 GCA_022865365.1 Acidimicrobiia bacterium
ATCGCCCAGCGCGTCCTGGGCCTCCCCAGGGCAGCGGAAGCGAAGCGATAGAGATGGACTTCTCGCTCTCCGACGACCAGCAGCTGCTGCGCGACACGGCACGGAACCTCCTCACCAAGGAGTGCCCCACCACGCTGCTACGTGCACACATCGACGACCCGGCCGCGGCTGACCCCCTCTGGGAGCACCTCCGCGACTTCGCGGCGCTCGGTGCCGGACCGTGCACCGATCTGTGCCTCTTTCTCGAAGAGGTCGGGTACGTCGCCACGCCCGGGCTCTTCTTCCCCACTGTCGCGCTCGCGGCACCGATCCTCGCGGCCGCCGGTGATGATCGCCTCGACGCGGTGCTCGACGGCGCGGCCACAGCGACCCTCGCCCTCGCGGGTGCCGACGGGATCTGGACAGCGAACGCCGAGCCGGTCAAGACGTTCGTGCCGGAGGCCGATCGGGCCGACTGGATCGTCGTCGTCGATGCCGGCTCAACAGTGCGCGTGATCGCCGCGACCGACGCCCGGCTACGCCAGGTCGGCACGGCCGACTTCTCCCGACGCATGTTCGAGGTGGGCGTCGAGGTCGAGGCCCCGGGAGGCACCGCGACCGACGTCGATGCGGGTGCGGTCGCCGCCGCGCTCGAGCGCGCGACCGTCGCACTCGCGGCCGAGATGGTCGGAACCGCTCGGCGGCTGTTCGACATGGCGCTGGGCTACGCCAAGGAGCGGATCCAGTTCGACGTGCCGATCGGGTCGTTCCAGGCGATCCAGCACAAGCTCGCCGACACCTCCCTCGCGGTGGAGCGTGCGACCGCGGCGGTGCAGTACGCCTCGATGGCCCTCGATGCCGACGACAGCGAACGCCACCGCGCGACCCACGTCGCGAAGGCAGCCGCCGGTGCGGCCGCGACCCGTGCCGCGAAGGACGCCCAACAGGTCTTCGGCGGCATCGGGTACACGTGGGAGCACGACCTGCACCTCTTCACCCGGCACGCCTTCGGCTCCGAGCACTGGATGGGCACCACCGACTGGCACCACGACCGCCTGGCCGAGCTCCTGTTCCAGTAGCACAGCCCTCTCGCGGCTCCAGCGTTTCGAGCACGGACTCTTACCGGGAGCGTTCAGCGCTCGAACCGCTCACCAAGGCCCGCTTCGCCCACGACCGAGAAGTCCTCAGCCACGGGCTCCTCCAGCTCGTGATCACCAGCGGCGTCGACGTCCAGACCGTGGTCAGCAACACCCGCCACGTCCCGGCCGCACTCAAGATCGCGATCGCGGTACGCGATCGCACCTGCAAGATCCGCGGGTGTGATCGTGACCGCATGCTCGAACGCCACCACACACGACTACGCCAAGTCGCACCGCACCGCCTACAACGAGCTCGGCAACCTCTGCCCCAAGCACCACGATCTGGTGACCCACCGGGGCTTCAGCACGACGGACAGCCACGACGGCACCTGGGACCTCCACGCCCCCAGCCAGACACCCTCGCCAACACCCATGCCAACACCCACGCCAACGCCCCACCCGGCGAGGCGGCGGCCTGACGCTCGCGGCCATGGCCCTCGTTCGTGGGTTTGGCGTGTCCGGCCACGTCCGGCGTGGTGCGGTTCCGAGACCGCTGCGGTGAACATGCGCCCACAGGCTTCGACGGAGGTAAGACCTGTTTCAGTATGTTATGATACCTGTTACAGTATAGATATGGATCGACCCGATCGCCAGACGCTCAGTCGACTCGACACCGCATCCCTCCTGCGCGAGGCCCGCCAGATCGCCGGGCTGAGCCAGAGCGCGCTCGCCCAGCGCATCGGCACCACCCAGCCCGTGATCTCACGCTGGGAGCGCGGGCTCGACGTCCCGCGGATCGACGCGCTCGCGCGGGCGCTGCAGGCGTGCGGCTTCGAAGCCGACCTGGTCTTCCGCCGCCACGACGACGTTGACCGAAGCCAGATCGCACGACAGCTGATGTTGACGCCGACCGAGCGCCTCGCGTACTACGAGAGCGCCGCCCGCGCCTACGAGCTCGCGCGCACGGCGCGGCCGATCGCCTCCCATGCCTAGTGGATCGAGCGGGCCGCCGCGCTTCGAACCCGAAGTCATCCTCCGCACGCTGGCTGCGAACCAGGTGCGGTTCGTCGTCATCGGCGGCTTCGCCGCGGTGCTTCATGGGTCCGGTCTCTTCACGTACGACGCCGACATCACCCCCGACCCCGAGCCTGCGAACCTGAGGCGCCTCTGTCGCTCGCTCGTCGAGCTTGGCGCTCGGATACGCACCCTGGCCGAACCGGAAGGCATGCCCTTCCACTGCGATGAGCACTTCCTTGAACGCATGTCGACGCTGAACCTCGTGACCGACCACGGCGACTTCGACCTTTCGTTTCGACCGGCAGCATTCCCGAACGGCTTCGATGATCTCGTCGAGCGGTCGGTGCCCTTCGATTTCGGCGGCTTCGTCGTGCGGGTGGCCGCGCTCGATGACGTGATCAGATCGAAGGAGAGCGCAAATCGCGACAAGGACCGTGCCGCACTCCCCCAGCTCTATGCGCTTCGCGACCAGATCGCGGCGCGGGAACGCGACGCCTGAGCCCAAGGCTGGGCCCGGGCCGGTCAGACGAGCTTGCTCTCGCGCCCTTTCCAGTAGGGCTCACGGAGCACCCGCTTCAACACCTTGCCGTTCGGCTGGCGTGGCAGCCTGGCGACGAGATCGAACGACGCGGGAACCTTGAAGTCGGCGAGATGCGTTCGGCAGTGGTCACCCAGCGCGTCGACGTCGACGATGTCGCGGACTTCGACGACCGCGTGCAGCCGCTCACCGAGTCGATCGTCGGGGATCCCGAAGACCGCACAGTCGACGACCGACGGGTGGTCGTGGAGCACTTCTTCAATCTCACGCGGGTAGACGTTCACACCGCCACAGATCACCATGTCGGCCGCGCGATCGGTGAGATAGAGGTAGCCGTCGGCATCGAGATGCCCGACGTCGCCCACACTGAACGCGTCATCGCTCCAGACCGACGCGGTCTTCTCGGGATCGTCGTGGTACTCGAAGCGCGCCCCACCGGCTGGGCGCACGTAGATGAGCCCCGTCTCCCCCGCCTCGACAAGTGCTCCGGCCTCGCCGAGGATCCGCACTTCCACGCCCGGCCAGGGCGACCCCACACTCCCCGGGCGCTCGAGCCACTCGGCCATCGAGATCCGGGTCGCGCCACCCTCGCTCATTCCGTAGAGCTCGGCGATCTCGCACGGCGCGAGCGCCTCGATGATGCGCCGCTTCACGACGACGGCGCACGGCGCGCCGGCATGCGCGATCAAGCGGAGCGACGAGTGGTCGAGCGCGGCGCGATCGGCTTCGGGTACCTCGAGGATGCGGATGAAGTGCGACGGCACCATGAAGCTGCACGTGACCCGATGCGCGTCGACGAGGCGCAACCACTCGAGCGGGTCGAACACGGGCAGGATGACGGTCGGCGCACCCACGGAGAGCGCGGCCATCGCCCAGCCCCCGGGACCTGCGTGGTACGCCGGGCCCGAGAGGATGTACGTATCGTCGGCCGACCAGCCCCAGAGCGCGAGCTGCCCTTCCATGTTGCGGATGGTTGCCTCGGCATCGAGCCGGCCGTGCACCACACCCTTGGGGCGCCCCGTCGTGCCGGACGTGTAGAAGATCGGCGACGCGAGCCCGACGATCTCGACCCCACCCTCGATCCCGTCCGTCGTCGGGGCAGCCGCCGCGATCGCTGCCTCGTAGTCGGAGTCATCGGCCGGACCGCCGACCATCAGGGCGGTGCACCCGGGCACGAGATCGAGTGCGGCTCGGAAGAACCCGCCCAGATCGGCATGGGCCACGAGGATCGTCGCTCCGGAGTCACGCAGGATGTACGCGAGCTCGTCGGCCTTGAGGTGCCAGTTGACGAGCAGGACCGCGGCGCCGAGGCGGGTCGCCGCGCCCCACGTCTCGAAGAGCTCGAAGCCGTTCGACAGCATGACCGCGACCCGATCGTCGGCTCCGACACCGAAGCCCGCGAGGGCGGCCGCGAGTCCTGCGGTACGCGCGTCGAACTCCCCGTAGGTGCGCACGGCGCCATCGAGGATCAGGGCGGGACGATCGGGCTCGGCGCACGCCCAGGCCGTGATGCCGCGGCGCGTCTCAGCAGTCATGGCCGAAGACGCGACTCATGGACCAGTCGCGCGTTCGTGCACCTCGACCGCCGCTCGGATGCCGGACTCGATCGCGCCCTGGATCCATGCGTGGGCGAGGGACGCGTGCTCGCCGGCGAAGTGGACCCGTCCCTCCGGCGCACAGATCGCGTCGTAGAGCAGCGTCTGCTGACCGGGATCGAAGAGCGCGAAGGCCCCGCCGGCGAACTCGTCGTCGTGCCACATCTTCGACGCGCCCACCTCGAAGTCCTCGATCGCCTGCGGGTGAAGGCGGGCCACGTCTTCCAGTGCCTGCACGCAGCGGTCTCCCGGGGACAGGGAACCCCATCGCTGGGCGTCCTCACCCCACGTATAGCTCGCGAGCATCACCCCGCGGCCGGTGTCGCGGCCGTGGTCGGGGTAGTACACGTTCCGCACTGCGAGATCGGTGACGCTGCCCCCACCCACGATGCCGTCGTCGTCCTCCCAGAACCGGCGTCGGAACTGCAGGAACACCTTCGCCGACGCGTCGTAGTGCAGCTGGCGGATCGCCCGCTGCTTCGCGCGCGAGAACGGCGTGAGCACCTCGACGTGGCGCAGCACCGGGAACGGCACCGTCAGGATCAGGTAGTCGCCCGTGACCGAGAACCGCCCCGCACCGGTGCGGTAGTGCACGGTCACACCGTCGGGTGACTGGTCGAGCGCGGTCATCTTCGCCCCGAAGCGGATGTGCTGCGCCAGCTCGGGCAGGAACGCGCGTGGAAGGTGATCGGTGCCGCCGTCGAGGTAGACGAGATCGGTGTAGTAGTTGCCCAGCTCTTCGCGGAGCAGCTCGAGGAACGACGAGTTCATGAGGGCTTCCTGGTTGAACAGGAGCCCGAACATCTCGATCGCGCCTTCGGACCACGACCGCATCTCGAGAAACTCGCGCACCGCGTACTGGTCGTACTCGGCGGCGATCGCCGTCCACCCGTCGTCGCCCTCCGCGTCGAGGCGAGCCACGAACGGCGCGAGCTCTGCACTCCAGAGGTCGCCGGGTGGGCGCCGCTCGTGCTCGGACACTTCGAAGCCGAGCACGGTCGGATCCCCGTGGACCTCGGTGCGGCGAAGCCTGTTGCCACCGAACATGCAGTACGTCGCGTCGTTGTCCATCGTGAACGGCTTCGTGACCAGCCCGTAGCGCTCGATGAGCGCGTGGGTGAGGCGGTGTGTCTTGGGTATCCGCATCGCGCCGGCCTCGGCCCAGAGCCCGGGCGCGAACGGCTCGCGAAGGGTGAGGACGCGCCCACCTACGCGCTGCTGGGCCTCGAGGACGATCGGCTCGTGCCCGGCCTTCAGCAGCTCGGAGGCGGCGACGAGGCCGGCCATGCCGGCGCCGATGACGATCACCCGCGCCGGGCGATCGGTGCGGGGCCCGAGGCCCTCGGTCAGGACCTGGAGGTCATCCTCGACGATGCGCATGGCGCCAGTGTGGCCTCTCCCGCTCGTGCCCGTGTTCCGGCCGTGAACGAGGAACGATACGATGCGACTGACATCGGCGTCAGGTTCCGGAGTTGGGTTCCGGAGTTGGGTTCCGGATTTGGGCTCCGGCGTCGGTTCCGAAATCGGTGCGAGGGGGACCCATGAACGTCGATCTCGTGGAGCTGGCCCAGAGTCGCAGCCGCATCTCCGAGTCGCCGACCGTCGACCCGTTCACGGCCGAGGTGATCCGCGGCGCGATGGAGACCATCTGCTTCGAGATGGCCAGCTACGTCTCACGCACCGCGACCACGCCGATCCTGAACCAGAGCAACGAGCGCAACGCGACGATCCTCGACGCCCACGGCCGCCTCGCCGCGCTGTCGGTGGGCATCCCCCAGTTCATGCTCACCTCGACGCTGCCGGTGCGCTTCGCCCTCGACTTCCTGGGTGTCGAAGAGTTCCGTGAGGGCGACGTGTTCGTCGCGAACGACCCGTACCACGGTGGCGGCCACCTCCCCGACTACAACGTATTCGCTCCCGTCTTCGCGGCCGACGCCGACGCCGACGGGGAGCGTCGCATGGTGCTCATCGCGAGCATCCAATGCCACCACGGCGACACCGGCGGCGGTGTCCCCGGCGGCTACAACATCACCGCCGGCGACGTCTGGGGTGAGGGTGTCCGCTGGCCCGCCGTGAAGGTCATCGATGCCGGCGTCGAGCGGCGCGACGTGCTCTACGCGCTGCAGGTCAACAACCGCATCCCCGGCTACATCGGCGACCTTCGCGCCCAGATCGGTGCCGCACAGCTCGCCACGCAGCGCCTCGGCGAGGTCATCGGCCGCTACGGCGCATCGATCGTCGAGGAGAGCGTCGACTCGATGATCGACTACGCGGCGAAGCGCTTCCGCGAAGAGGTCGCGTTGTGGCCCGACGGTGTGTACGAGGGTGACGCGTACGTCGACCACGATCCACTCGGGAACCCCGACATCCACCTGCACGTGAAGATCACCGTCGACGGCGAGAGCCTCACCATCGACTTCACCGGCAGCGACACGCGCCAGGAGCTCCAGGCGTGGTCGACGTTCGGGAACACCCGGGGCTACACCATCGGCCAGATCGCCGCGATGATGGATCCCGAGATCCCGAAGAACGAGGGGTTCTTCGACCAGATCAAGCTGGTCGTTCCCGAGGGCTGCGTCCTGAACCCGCACCCGGGTCGACCGGTGAGCGCGGGGACGCACCACCCCGGGGCCGACGTCGGTGAGGTGATCGCCGTCGCGATGCAGGACGTGCTCCCCGACAAGGCCGTGCCCCAGACCTACAAGACCGGGATCCCGACGATCATCGTCGGCGTCGACCCGCGCACCGGCCTGACGTTCACGGACCACTCGGCCGAGGTCTACGCCGGGTGGTGCAACGCCGCCAAGGGAATGGACGCATGGGGCGCCCAGGCCGCCAGCTTCGGCAACCTCTGGAAGGCCACCGCTGAGATAAACGAGAGCCTCTTCCCGCACGTGCAGTGGGGCCGCGACTACCGCACCGACTCCGGCGGCGCAGGTCAGTGGCGCGGCCTGTGTGGCAGCCACTACGAGAAGGAAATCCTCGTCGACGCCAAGGTGTACACGTACGTGGTGGGGATGAAGTACCCCATGCCCGGAATCCGCGGCGGCGGATCGGGCGCACCCAACGAGATGATCATCCGGTACGGCTCCGACGATCCGTACCGCGTGAAGCACACGGCTGACTGGGTGCCGATCTCGGCCGGTGAGCGCGTCATGTACGACTACGGCGGGGGGGGTGGTTGGGGCGACCCCCTCGACCGCGATCCCGCGGCCGTGCTCGACGACGTCCTCGACGAGTACGTGAGCATCGAAGGCGCGGCACGCGACTACGGCGTGGTGCTCCAGGGGTCACTCGAGGACCTCACACTCACGATCGACACAGATGCCACCGACCACCGCCGCGCCGAGATGCAGGCACACCGAGCCGCGTGAGTCCGTATCGGGTCGGGACCGACGTCGGGGGGACGTTCACCGACCTCGTCTGCGTGACCCCCGACGGCGACGTCGTCCTCGACAAGACACCCACCACCGCCGACGACCAGTCGACGGGGGTGATGAACGGCCTCGGCGACCTCGCCGAGCGCTTCGGCCTCTCGTTGCACGACTTCTGCGCGGACCTCGAGATCGTCGTCCACGGCACCACGACCGCCGACAACACGATGATCGAGATGAACGGTGCCGCGACCGGCTTGCTCGTCACCGAAGGACACCGCGACGAGATCGAGATGCGTCGCGTGCACAAGGAACAGATCTGGGACCCCTCGTACCCCGCACCGACCCCGATCGCCCGCCGCCGCGCCAGGATCCCCATCCCCGAGCGCTTGAACTTCGAGGGCGAGATCCTGCTCCCGCTCGACGAGCAAGCCGTGCGGCGCGGGGTCCAGCGCCTCAAGAAGCTCGGCGTTCAATCCATCGCCGTGATGTTCCTGTTCTCCTACGTGAACCCCGATCACGAGCGGCGGGCGGCCGAGATCATTCGCGAGGAGTTCCCCGACGTCGCGCACGTGTCGCTCTCGCACGAAGTGATGGCGCGCGGTCCCGAGTTCGAGAGGGTGTCCACGACACTGGTGAATGCCTACGTTGCACCTCGCATCTCCGCGTATGTGTCCCAGCTCCAGGAGAAGCTCCGCAGCGCCGGCTTCGGCGGGCCGGTTCTGATCATGCAGTCGACCGGTGGCGTCATGCCGCCCGACTACGTGTCCAAGCG
>JALHSW010000200.1 GCA_022865365.1 Acidimicrobiia bacterium
CGTCGGTGCTTCCATCGTCGACGAGCACGACCTCGGAGCTGCCATCAAGCTGCGCCATCACGCCCGTCAGTCGGCGGGCGAGCTCAGCCAGCGTCTCCGCTTCGTTGTGGATGGGTATGACGAAGGAGTACTCCAGAGTGGTCATAAGGGGCGTCCGCACCTGGCGATGGCCAGATGGAGACTAGCTGTCCCGTGCCGAAAAATGTGAGACACGCATAGATTGAGGCCTGACCCTGAGGAGTGTCTGCACCGGGTGAAAACTGACCCCCTATCACCGGTTGAGCGTTGACCCTTTCTGGTCGGAGGGTCTCGTCGAGACGCTCACGGTCAACCGCCTCGCGATGCCACCGACGTTGGCGCGCACGTTGCGGTCCACGAACGCGATCGAGGAGATATAACCGGAAGTTGTGGATCGCCGGTCTGTTCGAGAGCGCGGCGTACCTTCCTGCTTGACCAACAAGTGCTGCCGGCACGCGAATGCCGGCGAGGAAGGAACGCCAATGTTGAAGGTAGTTGCTGAGGAGACCGCGCGCACGGAGCTGAGCGCGGGCCTGGACGAGATCTGTCGTGAGGGTGCCCGGAGGATGCTCGCGGTGGCACTCGAAGCTGAGGTCGACGCGTACATGGAGGGGCTGGACGAAGAGGTCGACGAGGACGGCTATCGCCTCGTGGTCCGCAACGGCCATGCCCGACCCCGCACGATCACGACCGGTGCGGGCCGCATCGACATCAGGGCCCCGCGTGTCGATGACCAGCGGGCTGATCCGGTGTCCGGGGAGCGGATGCGGTTCAAGAGCTCGTTGGTGCCACCGTGGTGTCGCAAGTCCCCGAAGGTGACCGAGGCGTTGCCGTTGCTGTACTTGGCGGGCATGTCGAGCGGGGACTTCGTCCCCGCGCTGGAGGGGTTCTTCGGCTCGGCGGCGGGCTTGTCGGCGTCGGTGATCACCCGGCTCACGACCCAGTGGCAAGACGAGCATCGCCACTTCTCGAGCCGGTCGTTGAAGGACTCCGACTTCGTGTACGTGTGGGTCGACGGGGTGCACTTCAACGTCCGTCTCGCCGAGGACCGGTTGTGTGTGCTGGTCATGGTCGGGGTTCGCTTGGATGGGACCAAGGAGCTCGTCGCGATCCTCGACGGCTACCGGGAATCGAAGGAGTCCTGGGCGGATCTGCTGCGCGACCTGAAGCGGCGTGGGATGCCCGCCCCGGTGCTGGCGATCGGGGACGGCGCACTGGGCTTCTGGGGCGCGGTGCGCGACGTGTGGCCCGAGACTCGACACCAACGCGACTGGTTCCACAAGGCCGCGAACATTCTTGATGCGCTCCCCAAGTCGGTGCAGCCGACCGCGAAGAAGATGCTCACCGAGATCCGCGACGCCGAAGACGCCGACCATGCGCGCGGCGCCGCGAAGGTGTTCGCGGACGAGTTCGGCGCCAGGTTCCCCAAGGCCGTCGCGAAGCTCACCGACGACCTCGACGTGCTGTTGGCGTTCTATGACTTCCCCGCCGAGCACTGGATCCACCTGACGACGTCGAACCCGATCGAGTCGACGTTCGCGACCGTGCGGCTACGCACCAAGGTCACCAAGGGCCCGGGGTCGCGTGCTGCGGGACTCGCGATGACCTACAAGCTCATCATCGCTGCGCAAGACCGCTGGCGAGTCGTCAACGCACCCCACCTCGTCGCGCTC
>JALHSW010000201.1 GCA_022865365.1 Acidimicrobiia bacterium
CGCTCCACCGGGTAATCCCGGACGTAGCCGTAGCCACCGAGGATCTGGATCGCTTCCTCGGTGACGCGAACCGCGACCTCGCCTGCCTTGAGCTTGCTCATCGAGCCTTCGCCCGCAGTGAACGGCTTCTTGTTCGCCGCCATCCAGCACGCTCGCCACACGAGGAGTCGTGCCGCCTCGATCTCCATGTGCATGTCGGAGAGCTTGAAGGCGATGCCCTGGTTCTCGATGATCGCCCGGCCGAACGCCTTGCGCTCCTTCGCGTAGTCGAGCGCGTACTCGTACGCCGCTCGTGCGATGCCGAGCGCCTGCGCACCGACGAGCGGACGGCTTGCCTCAAACGTCGCCATCGCGGCCTGGGTCTTGGTCTTCTGGCCCTCTCGAGCCCGAGCGAGGCGGGCGTCGAGCTTCTCCTTGCCGCCAAGGAGCTGGGATCCGGGGATCCGCACGTCGTCGAGGATGACCTCGGCCGTGTGGCTCGCGCGGATGCCGTGCTTCTTGAACTTCTGGCCCTGGCTGAGACCGGGCGCGTTGGGGCCGATCACGAAGCTGGCCTGACCGCGCGCCTTCAGCTCGGGGTCGACCGCGGCGACGACGACGTGGACATCGGCGATGCCGCCGTTGGTGATCCACGTCTTGGTGCCGTTGATCACCCACTCGTCCTTGGCCTCGTCGTAGACCGCGCTGGTGCGAAGGTTGCTCACATCGCTGCCGGCGTCGGCTTCGCTCACCGCGAACGCGCCGAGCTGCACCTTCTCGGGCGTGCCGAAGCACTGCGGGAGCCACTCACCCCACTGGTCGGGCGTGCCGTTGGCCATGATGCCGGTGACGGCGAGCGTGCTCCCGACGATCGCGAGTCCGATGCCGGCATCACCCCATGCCAGCTCCTCCAACGCGAGCGCCATCGTCAGCCCAGCGGGATCGGCAGTGGCGTTCGCGAAGAACTCGAGCGAGTAGAGCCCGACCTTTGCGGCCTCCTCGATGATGGGCCACGGCGTCTCTTCGCGCTCGTCCCACTCGTGGGCGGCGGGGCGAATGACGTTCTCCGCGAAGTCGTGCACCCACTTCTGGATCTGGAGCTGGTCCTCGTTGAGCTCGAGCGAGAAGTCCGCCACGGCTGCCTCCTTGGGGAAGGGCTGATCAATTCCCCAATGTTACCAGCCAGTAACCCGGCGGTGCCTCATTCGAGACTGGCTACCCGATCCCTGGGCACCTGCCAGGATTTCCTCTAGATTTCCTTGCATGAGCGAGTTCAAGATCGGACAGGCCGCCGAGCTCCTGGGTGTGAGCCCCGACACCGTGCGGCGGTGGGCCGACGCCGGCGAGCTCCCCACCCGTCGCACCGAGGCCGGCCAGCGGCTCATCGACGGCGCCGCGTTGGCCGTCTACGTCGCCGAGCACGCGCCGCCCGCCGACGCCGCTGCGATCGTCGGCCAGAGCGCCCGGAACCGCTTCGCCGGGCTCGTGACCCGGGTCGTGCGCGACAAGATCGTCGCCCAGGTCGAGATCCAGGCCGGCCCGTACCGCATCGTCTCGCTGATGACGCGCGAAGCCGCCGACGAGCTCGGACTCGAGCCCGGCGTCATCGCAGTCGCCGCGGTGAAGTCGACCAACGTCGTGGTCGAGGTTCCCGAATGAGACACACTCGACTCGCGGCAGTCGGCCTCGGCCTGTCCGTGCTCGGCCTGTCCGGACTCGGCCTGTCCGTGCTCGGCCTGTCCGGACTCGGCCTGTCGGTGCTCGCACCAAATGCCGGCGCGGAGCAGCTCACGGCGCGCGCGAGCGGCTCGATCACGGTCTTCGCCGCGTCGTCGCTCACCGATGCCTTCACGAAGCTCGGCCGCGACTTCCAACGCAGCCATCCTGACACCACGATCTCGTTCAGCTTCAACGCATCGTCGGCCCTCGCGACACAGATCGACGAGGGGGCTCCGGCCG
>JALHSW010000202.1 GCA_022865365.1 Acidimicrobiia bacterium
AACAACTGGACGAGCAGCTTCACCGGTCCGGCCTGGACGCTCGATCCGACGCCCGCGGCCGGAGAGCCGGCCCAGATGTTCCTGCACAACTTCCTCGCGTCCCAACCGGACCTCAACTGGTGGAACGAAGACGTCCGCGGCGCGTTCGACGAGATCCTGCGGTACTGGTTCGACCGGGGTGTTGCCGGCTTCCGCATCGACGTCGCGCACATGATCGTCAAGGACCGCGACCTGCGTGACAACCCGCCGGCCACCGAGGACGACTTCCTGCTCGACCGTCTCCGCGGGCAGGTTCCCGTGTACAACTCGAACCGTCCCGAGGTGCATGATGTGCACCGGCGTTGGCGCGCTATCGCAGACACCTACGACCCCGCGCGGCTTCTCGTGGGCGAGACGTTCGTCGGCGACGTCGAGGCGGTGATCCCGTTCTACGGTCGCGGCGACGAGCTGGGGCTCGCGTTCAACATCCCGTTCGTCCAGACGCGCTTCGCGGCCGACGAGCTGAGTGCCGTCGTCGCCGAGACCGAGTCGTTGCTGCCGGCCGGTTGTTCGCCCGTGTGGACGGGCAGCAATCACGATGTGTCACGGTTGGCAACGCGATGGGCCGAAGGCAGCCCGGACGCGACCCGGGTGGCACTGGTGATGTTGCTGACGCTCCGCGGCGCGGCGTTCCTCTACTACGGCGACGAGCTCGGGCTGCCCGACACCGACGTTTCTCTCGACCGGCTCCTCGATCCGGTGAGCATCGCCATGCACTCGATCTTGAACCGCGACGCGGCACGCACGCCGATGCCGTGGTCGCCGGGCCCGGGCGCGGGCTTCACCGAACCGGGCGTCGAGCCGTGGCTCCCCTTCGGAGACGTCGGGGCCTGCAACGTCGCCGACCAACGAGGCGACCCCGACTCGACGCTGCACCTCACCCGTGACCTGATCGCGCTGCGCCGCGAGGTGGCCGATCTTCGTGACGGCGCGTACGAGGAGCTGGCGGTGTCGCGGGCCCTCTGGGCCTGGCGGCGCGGCGAGTCGGTCGTCGTGGCACTGAACTTCGGCGACGCGCCGACGACGCTCGACGGCGTGGCCGGCACCGTGCGGATCTGCACCAACCGTGGTCGCGACGGGGAGCGGGTGGGCGAGACGCTCGTCCTCGGGCCCCGGGAAGGCGTCGTCGTCTCGACCGAGTGACCCAAAGCCCCTGTTTGTGCACTCGAGGGGCCTCTGGCCCCGTCGAGTGCACAAACAGGATCAGGCCGGAGATCAGGCGGAGGCGTGGGAAGCGGTCCAGGCGAGGAGCTCGTCGACCGGCCACGAGTTGACGATCCGAGCGACCGGCACCCCGATCTCGGCGACGCGGTGACAACCGTAGGACTGCCAGTCGAGCTGCCAGGTGGCGTGCGCGTCGGAGTCGATCGAGATCTTGGCGCCCGAGTCATCGACGATGCGCAGCAGCCGGCGCGGCGGGTCGAGCCGCTCCGGACGGGAGTTCACCTCGATCGCCTTGTCATGGTGCGCGGCGGCGGCGAAGACATCTTCGGCGTCGAAGCGCGACTCGGGGCGACCCTTCCCCACGACGAGCCGCCCGGTGCAGTGTCCGAGGATGTCGACGTGGGGGCTGGTCAACGCGGCGACCATGCGCCGGGTCATCGCGGCGGGTTCCATGTCGAGCTTGGAGTGCACGCTCGCGACGACCACGTCCAGACGGGAGAGCAGCGCGTCGTCCATGTCGAGTGAGCCGTCATCGCGAATGTCGACTTCCATCCCTGCGAGCACCCGGAACGGCGCGAGCTCCTGGTTGACGGCGGCCAGCGTCTCGAGCTGCTGCTCGAGTCGCCGGGCGTCGAGCCCGTTGGCGACACGGACGAGCGGTGAATGGTCGGTGAGGGCGAGGTACTCGTGGCCGAGCTCGGACGCAGTCCGGGCCATGGCCTCGATCGATGCCCCGCCGTCGGACCAGTCGGAGTGCAGGTGGAGGTCGCCTCGGAGCATGGTGCGGACCGGAGCGGCGAGGTCGGTCGGCGGCTCGGTGTCGACGGTGAGGTTCTCGAGGTAGGTGGGGGTCTTGCCCGCCAGGGCCTCGGTGATCACGGTCGCGCTGCTCGATCCGATGCCGGGCAGGTCGGTCAGTCGCCCGGCGTCGGCGAGCGCCCGCAGCTCGACGAGAGGGATGTCGCGGATCGCCTCGGCCGCGCGTCGAAACGCCAGCACCTTGGGTCGTTGATTGCGCACTCGCTGCAGGAGATCGGCGATCCGCTCGAGCGCTTCCCCCGGCTCCACGATCCCACGGTACCGTCTGTCCATGACCGAGACCGCGAGAGTCGTGTCCGTCGAGCGCGTGATCCGGGCGACGCCGGAGAAGATCTTCGACCTGCTCGCCGATCCGACCCAGCATCCACGATTCGACGGCTCCGACACGGTCAAGGCCGCGCGAGGCGACCCGGCGCGGCTGTCGCTCGGAGCGCAGTTCTCGATGGACATGCGGATGGGCGTGCCCTACCGGATGAAGAACACGGTCGTCGAGTTCGAGGACGGTCGCCGCATCGCGTGGCAACACTCCGCGCACAACGTGTGGCGCTACGAGCTCGAGCCGGTCGACGGAGGAACGCGCGTGCGGGAGTCGTTCGACTGGACGAACGGCCGCGGGAAGAAGGGCATCGAGCTGATGGGCTACCCCGAGAGGAACCGCAAGGGGATGGAAGCCACCCTCGAGCGCCTGGCCTACTTGGTCGAGGGTGGCCCGGCGTAGACTTCGCTCCTCTTGGAGGGATGACCGAGAGGCCGAAGGTGCTCGCCTGCTAAGCGAGTAGGGGGTGCAAACCTCCTCGAGGGTTCAAATCCCTCTCCCTCCGCCAACTCTGATCGGTGGACAAGCCGGTGCCCGAAGACCGCTGCCCGAAGCTGGTGCGATGACCGCCGCAACCTCGCGAACGTTGTTGGAGCTGGGTGCGGCGACGCTCGG
>JALHSW010000203.1 GCA_022865365.1 Acidimicrobiia bacterium
AACGGCGGGGGTACGGCGCGTTCGGGTTCAGGAACTGTCGGCCGAGTAGCGGCTGCCAACGCGCCAACCGACGCCCCTGACGGTCACGACGCTCGAGCGGCCGGCGGCGTTCCGGTCCACGCGGCGCGGAGCCCCGCGGGCAGCACCGCCGCTACATCGGCGGCCTCCTCGGGGACGAGCGCACGAAGGGCGCCGAGGATCGTGAAGCTCAGGGCATCCGCCACGAGCGGGTCGACGCCGGCGATCCGCTCGACCTCGTCGTCAAGGTCATCGACGGTCCGCAGGCGCGTCCGGCCGTGACGCCGCGGCGCCTCGGCGAGCGCGCGAGCGTCGGCGGGCAGGTGAGCAAACACTTGCTCGCGTTCGTCGAGGGGGACCCGCTCCATGAAGGGTCCGAGCACGGCGCGCACGCACCGCTCCTCCGCTCCGGCGTCGACCCCGGCGCGCCGGGCGGCCTCCAGCAGGGCTTCGTACGCCGCTGAGCTGTGGCGGCTGGCTCGACCCTCGGATGGACGCGTGTCGGAGGGACCAAGGCCGACGTGAAGATACGAGGCCACCCCGCGTACGCCCGGGACACGATGGGTCGTGTACTCCAGCTCGTGGGCGTCGAGGTCCGACGAGACAGCTCCGTGCAGCGTGGCGACGCCGTCATCTACGGTGACGTGCGCGCGGGGGATGTCCAGACGGCGTTCGACCGGGCCGAGCACCGAGCGCACGCGTTGAGCGAGGACCTCGTCACTCACATCGAGGTCGGGGTGCCTGCCGGCGGCTCGATAACGGATGCCGGGCCATGCGCTTCGCAGCGCGCGGGAACGTTGCTCGACGTCCGCCGAGACCCGGCGCACGATCCGACCGATCTCGGTGCTACGAGCCGCAGCGACGGCAACACCAACGACCGAAGCGCCGACCATCACGCTCTTCATCAGATACTTGCGCATCGCGAACTCCTTCCCCGACGACGACTCGACGCATCGTCATGGATCGGCGGTCTTGCTGCCGTCGTGTGGGAAGTGCTCGATGGCAGCATCGGAACCCGGGAAGAACAGGCCCTCATGACCGTCGTCACTCCAGCGCACGACCCACGGTGGGCCGCCGCCCTCCCCGTGCAACTCGATGATCTCGGCGTCCCGGTCCGGATCCCCGACGTGGTGTCCCTTGATGACCAATCGATCACCCACGGCTGCTTGAAACACGGCCACTCCTTCGCTCGAGGACCTACGACGATCGAAGCACGACTCCCCGGCCCCCACCAGGGCCGAAAGTCACCGGGGCGGCATCCGGCTTGCGTGCCGCACCCCTCGGGTCAGGCCGGACCGGCAATCCCATCGGGGTCGCTCGGCTCGACGCCCATCGCCGTGATCGCAGCCGCAACGGCCTCGGCGGGACTGGCGGTCGTATCGATCGGGATCGCCGACTCCCATGGGCCGGCCCCCAATCGCATGCGCTGCGCGACCGCAGGGTTCGCATCGGACGCGTCGCGGCCGATGGCCGCACGCGCCTCGAGCCGTTTGGCCGCGATGTCCGGATGCACCACACAGCGAAGCTCGTGGAGCTCGGCCGACGTCTCCCGGGCCATCCTCGCCGCATCGTCGCGCGCGCCGGTGCTGCTCCAGGACGCGTCGAGGAGCACGGATTCGCCCCGCTCGAGCAGCACCCGAGCTCGACGGAGCAGCTCGCGATAGGTGCGCTGCGTGCTCGCAGGCGAGTAGATCCCCTCCTCGTAGCCGGCTCCGGTCCGCTCGGTGTGATCGAGACCGGCGAGGTCCTTGCGCACCTCGTCGGACCGGATGACGCTCCACCCGAGCCGGTCGGCGAGGGCTGCGGCGAGGGTCGACTTCCCTGCCCCGGGCAGTCCCCCGACCAGCGCAGCGGCGACGCGCGTGCGTTCGAGATGATCGGCGGCGAGCCGCAGGAGCGCGCCGGCATCATCGGCGCCGGATTCGTCGCCTTGGGCGACACGCATGCATGCCACCTTGCAACGGACATGCGCGCGGTACGCGATGTAGTGCTCTGCGAGCGACGCCGGGTAGCGTTCGTCCGCGAACTCCCGATACCACCCGAGGAAGCTCGCCGCGAGGCCGGGCGCGCCGAGGCGCTCGAGGTCCATGGCGAGGAAGGCGACATCGGACAGCACGTCGCCGTAGCGCAGACGGTCGTCGAACTCGATGCAGTCCAGCACGCGCGGGCCGTCGTCGAGGCAGAAGATGTCGTCCGCCAAGAGGTCACCGTGGCCGTCCCGGATCTTGTGGCCCGCCACGCGCTCCGCGAATAGGGCCCCGCGACCCGCCAGGTACCGTCGTACGCGATCCTCGATCCGCGCCGCGAGCTCCGCGTCGAGGACGCTTCCCAAGAACGGCGCCATCGTGACGAAGCTCGACTCCCATCGCGCCCGGGTGGCCTCGACGGTTCCAGCCGCCGAGATCTCGGCGGAGGATTCAGCGTCCGCATGGAAGCCTGCGAGGAGACGCGCCAGTGCTCGCACCGCTTCACGCACATCGGCACCCTCCTGCACGAGCGTCGAGAGCCGTCGCGCATCGGGCATCCGGCGCATCACAACGAAGTGATCGCACGGCATACCGTCGGCGCCACGTACGTCGGCGACGCCCAGGTAGACGTCGGGTGCAAGGCGGCGGTTGAGCTCGACTTCGCGCCGACAGGCCGCCTCCCGCGCCTCTCGTGTCGAGAAGTCGAGAAAGTCGAGCTTCACCGGCTTCTTGAGCTTGTAGACGCGATCACCAATCAGGAACAGCCAGGAGATGTGCGTCTCGGCGACGCTCGCGGACGAGCCATCGATGACCGGTCCCCACGCGTCCGTCGAACGAGGGGCGTTCATCCAGTGCGTCCGGGGTTCCGGGTCACGCAGGCACCTCGGTCACCCGGTTGCCGATGGGCTCCCTGTCTTCTTCTCGCGCTCGGCGTCACGCTGCAGGGTCTGCCCGACCTCGGAGAGCGTGACCCCCACGGCGCGCAGCAGTGCGGAGCCGGCCTCTTCGGTCTCCTCTCGGATCTTGGGATCACGCAGCGCTTCCCCGATCGTGCGGGCCGTGCCGTCGACGGCCTTGCGGATCGCGCTCACCGCGCGGTCGATCGACTTCTGCGACTCCTCGGAGCCCGTGGCGGCCGTCTCGCTCACCTTCTCGTAGTCCTCGCGGAACCGACGGCCGATGTCGGCGAACTCGTCGCCGAGCGCCGCCCATGCCTCGCGAGACCGGCTCATTGCCTTCGCTTGCTCTGCACTCATCGCGACAACCCTCCCTGCTCTTGTCAGACCTCGCTGACGTCGAACTCACTGATATGAGGCGATCATCGCGATCTCTCTCGAGCGATCACAGAGGCGAAAGTCACGATCTCGTAAGGCGCGGCAGTTCGACCATGCCCGACCCCTTGGCGAGCCCAGTCAAGCAGCCGATGCGCCCCGAGGACAGGCCCACCCCGAAATGCGAGTCATCCGCCCTCCGAGCGCTCTGCACCAACATCGCTCGCACCCAGGAACGCAGAACCGTTGCCGTGAAGCGCCCTGCGACTTCTCGATAGTCTCGCCCTGGTGTCAACAGTGCTCGAGGTCGCGGGCCTCACGAAGCGCTTCGGCGCTGTCGTGGCGGTCGACGATGTCTCCTTCGGCGTGGATCCCGGGCAGGTCTGCGGGCTGCTCGGACCCAACGGCGCGGGAAAGACCACGACGCTGCGGATGCTCGTCGGGCTCGTGCACCCGAGCTCCGGCGAGCCCCGTCTGTTCGGCGAACGGGTGCGTTCGGGAGCCACGGACCTCGCTCGCGTCGGCACGATGATCGAGCACGCCGCGTTCGTCCCGTACCTGTCCGGGCTCACCAACCTCCGCGTGTACTGGGAGGCCGGGGGCGGACGCTTCGAGGACGCGGCCCTCGACGAAGCGCTCGCGATCGCCGACCTCGGCGACGCCGTCCACCGGAAGGTCAAGACCTATTCCCAGGGCATGCGCCAGCGGCTCGGACTCGCCCGGATGCTGCTGGGACAGCCCGAGGTGCTGGTCCTCGACGAGCCGACGAACGGGCTCGACCCGGGCGAGATGCGCGACGTGCGCGACCTGCTGCGGCGCCTCTCGGAGCGCGGGAACACCGTGCTGCTGTCCAGCCACCTCCTCAGCGAAGTCGAACAGGTCTGCAGCCACGCGGTCGTGATGGACCGCGGCCGGCTGGTGGCGACCGGCACCGTCGCCGACCTCACTGCGTCGGTCGGCCATCTCTACGTGGAGGTCGACGACGTCAGCCGGGCCCGCACCGTGCTCGCAGGCGTCCCCGGCGTGCGCGGCGTCACCAACGAGGCCCCGGGCCTGGTGGTCGAGCTCGGCACGGCCGAGCGGCGCGAGATCGTCGCGGCGCTCGTCCACGGTGGCGTCGGCGTCGAGACGGTCGCCTCCCGTCGTCGCCTCGAAGACGCCTTCCTCGGGCTGCTGGACGAGGGAGATTGATGTTCGCGACGTTCCGCGCCGAGATGGTGAAGCAGTGGCGTCGGCCTCGGACCTACGTCGCGCTCGGTGTCACGGTCGTCGTGCCGATCATCGTGGGCATCGCGCTCAAGGCGAACCCACCTTCGTTGCGCGAGGGGCGCGATGACGGCCTGTTCTTCTTCGCGACCAAGTCGGGACTGATCTTGCCCGTCGCGGCGCTGCGGGTGATGAGCCGCTTCCTGCTCGTGATCGTCGTCGCGATGTTCGCGGGTGACGCGATCGCATCCGAGGCGAGTTGGGGGAACCTGCGCGCCCTGCTCGTTCGTCCGATAGGTCGCGGGCGCCTCCTCGGCGCCAAGCTCGCCTCCGCGGCATTCCTCGCGTTGATCGCTACCGCACTGATCTCGATCACCGGGCTCGTGGTCGGTGGCATCGCGTTCGGATGGCACCCGATCGACCTGTCGATCCCCGGAGGATTCGGGTTTCAACAGTCGAACGGTGAGATCATCCGCAACCTCGCGCTCGCGACGGTGTACGTGTTCTGGGGTCTCTCACCGGTCATCGCGCTCGGGTTCATGGTCTCGACGATGACCGACGCCCCCGCGGGTGCCATCTTCGCGGCGTTCGGCCTCTACATCGTGTCCTCGATCGTCGACGCGATCACGGCGGTCGGCTCGATCCGCTACGCGCTCCCCACGCACTACTTCGATTCCTGGTCCGATCTGTTCACGACGCACGGGGCTTCGAGCGACATGGTGCGGGGTGCGCTGCTCCCGATCGGATACGTGTTGGTATTCTGCGGCATCGCGTGGTGGTGGTTCCGCCGCAAAGACATCCTCTCCTGAGCAAGGCACGTCGACCAATTGGCGTCGTCCACTGATGATGTGAACGACGACGTGTGCCGGCCGTCAGTCGCGTCGGTCCTCGCGGCGTGCTTTGCGCCGACGGTGACGGCGCATCACGCCCAGCCCGAACCACACCAGCGCCCCCAGCAGCGCCGAGACGATCGTGAGCAGCCACACCGGCCAGATGAAGTGCCAGAACAGGAACTCGAGCTTGACGTCCTCGGTGTTCTGAACGATGAAGATGACCAGCGCCGCGACTCCCGTGATCGAGGCGATCGCTCCACCGCCGAGCCGACGCCCATCCGCGTTGGTCGGGGTACTACTCGGACCTTGCTGCGTCATGACTGGCCTCTCCTACTGT
>JALHSW010000204.1 GCA_022865365.1 Acidimicrobiia bacterium
CACTCATTTGCACTTCACCGTCCTCGCTCCGCCCCCGGGGGAAAGGAGGGAGCATGGGTATAACGACACGGCGGGGGCGCCTATTCCACCCCCTTTTCGACCATCGCGGTCCCGACCTGAACCCGCGGGACCTGAGTCCGCTGACCGGCTCGTAGGATCGCCCGTCATGATCGTCGAGGGTGCGCACCGGACCCGCAAGGGCGTCGCGTTCGCGCTCGCCACGGCCCTCACGGTCCCCGGGGTCGCCCTGCGGGTCGGCGGCGTCCACCCGCCCGAGCTCGTCGGCGCCACGGTGTTCGGGATGGCGATCGTGGGTGCTGCCTTCCTCCTGGCGTGGTCGGCCGAGGCGCTCGAGCTCGATGTCTCACGCGGCCTTGCCCTCGCCGTGCTCGCCCTGATCGCCGTGCTCCCCGAGTACGCGGTCGACGCAACGTTCGCGATCAAGGCCGGGACTGACCCCGACAAGTACGCACCGCTCGCCCTCGCGAACATGACTGGCGGCAACCGGCTCCTCATCGGTGTCGGTTGGCCGATGGTCGTGCTCGTCGCAGCCTGGCGCATCCACGCCTCGGCGAAGGCACGGGGCTACTCAGGGCCCGTCGACACCGAGGTGCACCTCGACCGTCCCCGTTCGGTCGAGATCGCCTTCCTCGTCGTCGCAACGCTCTACTCGCTCACGCTCCCGCTCAAGCACTACCTGACCCTCGTCGACGCCCTGGTGCTCGTGCTGCTGTTCCTCGCGTACGCGGTGCGGGTCTCGCGCGCGCCGGCCGAGGACCCGGACATCGTCGGACCGGCCGAGCTGCTCGCCGTCCTCCCGAAGATCCGACGACGGATCACCGTGGGGCTGCTCCTCGCCTACGCGGGAGTCGTGATCATCCTGTCCGCCGGACCGTTCGCGGATTCGCTCGTCCAGACCGGCGAGCAGTTCGGGGTGAGCACCTTCCTGCTGGTGCAGTGGGTCGCGCCCCTCGCCTCTGAGGCACCCGAACTGGTCGTCGCCGGGCTCTTCGCCTGGCGCCTCAAGACGAACTCGGGTCTCGGCACGCTCGTGTCGTCGAAGGTCAACCAGTGGACGCTGCTCGTCGGCACGCTCCCCATCATCTTCGTGGTGGCCGGCGGCGCGACGTCGGGGCTCCCCCTCGATCGGCTCCAACGCGAGGAGCTGTTCCTCACGGCGGCCCAGTCGGCGTTCGCCGTCGCAGTGCTCGCGAGCCGCAGCATCAGCGTCCGGGAGGCGTGGGCGTTGTTCGGGCTGTTCATCTCCCAGTTCATCCTCGGGGCCCTGCTCCCGCCCGACCTCCGGCACCTGGAGCGGGTGAGCATCGGGGTCCTCTACCTCGTGCTCGCCGCCATCACCCTCGTCGCGCAGCGCAGCAGCCTCCGCCCGCTGATGCGCGACGGCCTGCGAACCCCGCTGGACGAGATGATCTCCGAGACGGTCCCGACGGGTGCCGAGGAGATGCCGTGAACCGACTCGACGGCGACCGTCGGGCCATGATGGTCCCATGACCGCGACTCCCGAGAACAGCACGGGCTCCGGGGACGACCCGGGCGCCGAGGACGACCGCCGAGTGCACATCGACTGGGGCGTCGTGCTGCGCGCCTCGCTCGTCGGACTCGCCATCGTCGTGCCCGTCACCGTGTTGCGGGTCGTGCTCGACCGTGAGCTCGCCGACTTCGACGACAGCGGATGGATCTACCCCCTCTTCGTCCTGCTCCTCGTCGGCTACTTCGCCGCGGGTTGGATCGCCGGACGAGCGAAGCCCGACGCGCCACTCACCCACGGCGCGCTCGGAGGGATCGGGGTGCTGGTCCTCTGGATCCCGATCCGTGTTGCCATCTGGGCGGTTCGTGAGGACGGACGGGCGCTCTTCACGGGTGACCACGCCGCCCTCCGGCCCGGACAGATCTTTGGACAGATCGTCATCGCGGCCACGCTGTCGATGGCCGGTGCGTTCGTGGCCACGCGTGTCGGACTGCGTCGAGCTACGAGGGAGGCGCGGCCGCGCTGAGCCGCAGCACACCAGCATCGGTGAGCGTGTTGTTGTCGACGAAGACGTGCTGGGTGGCCGCGTGCATGTCGCGGAAGCAGCGCCCGAGCACGCTCGGCTGACGCAGCGCATTCGATCCCGCCCACGTGTACGCGAACCGGACGACCTCGGCTGCGATTCGGGTCGCGTACGTCGTGGTCTGGCGGAGGCGCTGCCGGGCGGTCTCACCCGGGTCGCGCCCGGCGACGAGGTCCGCCTCCACCGCGGCGAACGACGCGAACACGAGGGCACGCGCCGCACGGAGCGCCGCGTCCTGGTACCCGAGTTCATACTGGAACAGCTGCTGGTCGCGCACCGGTGCCGCGCCAAGACGTGCCTTGCCGGCGACGATCCGCACGACCTCGTCGAGGGCGCGCGCCGCGACCCCGAGTGCGAATCCGGCGTGGCCGGCCGACGTGATGCCGAGCACCCCGAATCCGTAGACCGGGCCGCCCCGATGAGCGACCGCTTCGAGGAGCGGGAACGTGAACGCAGCGTCGACGTGCTGTTCCGAGAGCGCGTAGTCGTAGCTCCCGGTGCCTTGCAGACCCATGACGTCCCAGTTGCCGAGAAACTCCACGTGTTCACGCGGCACGAACACCACCCGCATCTCGGGCAGCCCGTCCTTCGCGGCGACGAACTCGCCGTCGCGCACGACAAGGGTGCCGGCGCTGATCCAGGTGGCGTGCCCGCTGCCGCTCGCGAAGCCGTAGCGACCGGTGACGACGTATCCATCGTCGACGAGCTC
>JALHSW010000015.1 GCA_022865365.1 Acidimicrobiia bacterium
ACCGCGTGGCCCTGGCGCTCGGCGACATCCAGGGCAACGTGCTCGCCGGGTTCAACAAGGACCACCAGGCGCTGCTGTTCGTCGTGTTCCCGTCGGCCGCGGCCGGGCGTGCCTTCGTGTCGGGCGCGACGCGCAGCGTCGCGTCGGTCGACGAGGTCTCCGCGTTCAACACCGCCTTCCGCTCCTCGGTCGCGCGCGCGGGCTCCGAGCGCAGCGCACCCACCGCCACGTGGGCAAACCTGGCACTCAGCCACGCGGGCCTCGCCCGGCTCGAGCGCCCGGCCGAAGAGCTGCGCGCGTTCCCCGAGGAGTTCCGGGCCGGCATGCGGGCCCGCGCCGCGGTGATCGGCGACACCGAGACGAGCGCGCCGTCGCAGTGGCTGGCGCCGTTCCAGGACGACCTGCACGCCGTTGTCATCGTGGCCGCCGATCGAAGCGCGGATCTCGACGCCGAGGTCGCCCACCAGGAGCAGCTCGCCCGCGACGCCGGGGTGGAGGTCGCGTTCGTCCAGCGCGGCGACGCGCGCGCCGACGAGCCGGGGCACGAGCACTTCGGGTTCAAGGACGGCGTCTCCCAGCCGGGCGTGCGCGGGTTCACCGAACCCCAGAACCCCGACGACGAGAACCAGGGCGTCCCCGGCCAGGACCTGCTCTGGCCCGGCGAGTTCGTGCTCGGCTACCCGCGCCAGCCCGGCGTCGGGGGCGGCGAGGACCCCGGAGCGGTGTCGGCGTCGGGTCCCGCATGGACGGCGAACGGCTCGTACCTCGTGTTCCGGCGCCTGCGCCAGGACGTCGCCGGGTTCCGCGCCTTCGTCACCGAGACCGCCCGGGCCCAGGACATGAGCGAGGACCTGCTCGGTGCGAAGCTCGTCGGCCGCTACAAGAGTGGCGCGCCGCTCGCAATCACCGGACCCAAGACGCTCGACCCCGGCCCGTCGGACCCCGCGCTGCTCGCCGACACCGCGATCAACGACTTCGAGTTCGCCGAGGACGACCCCGACGGCACGGTCGTGCCGCTCGCCGCGCACATCCGCAAGGCCTACCCCCGCGACGAGGGCACGCCCGACGGGGGCGAGGAGGACACCCAGACCCATCGCGTCCTGCGCCGGGGCATCCCGTACGGTGCGTCGCTCCCCGCCGGTGCCGCGTCGGACGACGCCCAAGACCGCGGGCTGCTGTTCCTCTGCTACCAGGCGTCGATCTCCCGCCAGTTCGAGACCGTCCAGCGCCACTTCGTGAACGACCCCGACTTCCCCGAGGCGGGGACGGGCCAGGACCCGATCATCACCCAGTCCCCCGCGACCGGATCATTCACGCTGCCCGGCGGGCGCCCGAACCACATCGCGCTCATGGCGCGCTTCGTCACCACGACCGGCGGCGAGTACTTCTTCCAGCCGTCGATCACCGCGCTCTCGCAGCTCGGTGTCGAACCGGCTGCATCACCGACGCCGGCCGCGCCGGTACCGCCGGCGGTCGACGAAGGGCGTCCACCACGTCCTCCCCGCGGCCGGCCCCACCCGCCCCGTGGACCCCGGGGGGTGGGCGGCCGCGGTCCTCGCCCACGACCGGGCGGTCGGTCGGCCTCCACATAGCGGTTTCACGGGCACGCTCCTTGGGGCCCGCCGCGTTTCGTTGCTACGCTGCCACCAGGTCAGGTCACACCCTGGGAAGAAGGGATCCGCATGTCCCGGCGAGAGCTCGTGGATTCGTACATGGCGGGGCGGATCAGTCGCCGTATGTTCGTGCGAGGCCTGCTGACGGTCGGCGTCACGGTCACGGCTGCGGTGGCGTACGCCGACCAGCTGGCGGTGGGCGCCCCAACGAGCCGGCCACACCAGAGGGCCGACCTCTACGGGGACCTCTACCGCGACCTCTACAGCCAGCCCGAGGCCGCGCCCGCGACCGCGGCCGCGGCGATTGAGACAAGCCCGGCGAGGTTCACGGGCTGAGGCGCCGCATGGTCGACGACGACCTGCGCTCTCCCAACCAACGGACAGGGCGCGACGGCGGGCCTCCGGTCGCGATCGTC
>JALHSW010000205.1 GCA_022865365.1 Acidimicrobiia bacterium
CCGGGGGATCCGCGGACTTGCCAACGTCGACATCACGCCCGAGGTCGCCGTCCGGGTCGCGATGGCCTACGGCACCGCGCTCAAGCGCGGCTCGGTGGTGACGACGAGCCGCGACACGAGTCGAGCCGCTCGGGCATTGAAACGAGCGGTCATCGGGGGCCTGAACCTCTCCGGCGCCAACGTCGAGGACGTGGAGCTCGCGACCGTGCCCCTCACGCGCTTCCAGGTCCGAAACGGTGAGTCGCGGGGCGGCATCAGCGTCCGACTTGCGCCGGGGGATCCCGACAGCGTCGAGCTGCGCCTCTTCGACGCCGACGGACTTGACATCGACGAGGGTACCCAGCGCAAGATCGAGCGCCTGCTCGCACGTGAGGACTACCGGCGCGCCTTCGCCGGCGACATCGGTGACATCGTGTTTCCGCCCCGGTCGATCGAGTTCTACACCGCGGCCCTGCGCAAGTCCGTCGATGCCCAACGACTCGAAGAGCGGGCGTTCAAGGTCGTGCTCGACTACTCGTCGGGTGCCGCGTCGATCGTGATGCCGTCGGTGCTGGCCAAGCTCGGGGCCGAGGTGCTCGCGGTGAACCCGTACGCGAGCACGACGGATGCGCCCACCGACCTCGCGGCCCACCACGCGCGCATCGGTGAGCTCGTCGGCGCCTCGGGGAGCCATCTCGGTTGCATCATCAGTCCCGACGGCGAGTCGGTCGTGCTCGTAGATGACGAAGGCCACGTCCTGTCGCGGACCGAGGCGCTGCTCGCACTGGTGCTCCTCGTGGCCGAGACGCACGACGCCGCCCGGATCGCGCTCCCGGTGACCGTGACGCGCGCCGCAGAGCAGATCGCGATCGACCGCGGCGCGGAGATCGTGTGGTCGAAGGTCTCGGACGCGAGCCTCATGGAGGTCGCGTCCGAGGACCACGTGGCGTTCGCGGCGTCGCCAGACGGGGGCTACATCTGGCCCGACTTCCTCCCGGCCTACGACGGGACGGCCACGCTCGCGAAGCTGCTCGACCTGCTCGCGGCGACCGGCCGCTCGCTGTCGTCGGTGGTGGCTGAGCTGCCGCGGGTCCATCTCGTGCACGAGAGCGTGCCCACGCCGTGGGAGCAGAAGGGCGCGGTGATGCGCGAGCTCGTCGAGCGCGAGGCGGGCCACGACCTCGTCCTCGTCGACGGCGTCAAGGTGCTGCGCCAGGACGGTTGGGTGCTCGTCCTTCCCGACCCCGAGATGGCCGTCACCCACGTGTGGTCCGAGGCCGACAGCGACCAGGCGGCCGGCCAGGTCGCGCAGGAGTACGCGCGGGCGATCCGCCTGGCGCCGGGCTGACTGCGTACGATTCGTCCCCGAGCACTCGGGGACGACCTCGAGGCCACGAGCGGACGAGGGGACGCGGACCGTGGAGCATCCGGACGGGCTGCGCTACAGCGCGGAGCACGAGTGGGTCGCCGTCGACGGGGACCGCGCCCGAATCGGGATCACCGACTTCGCCCAGGACGCGCTCGGTGACGTGGTCTACGTGCAGCTGCCCGAGGTCGGCGCCGGGGTCGCGGCGAACGCGTCGTGCGCCGAGGTCGAGTCGACCAAGTCGGTGTCCGACATCTACAGCCCGTTGTCGGGGACCGTGGTCGAGGTGAACGCGACCTTGGCCGATGCCCCCGAGCAGCTGAACCAGGACCCGTACGGCGCAGGCTGGATCTTCGTCGTGCGGGTGAGCGACCCGGCCGAGCTCGAGTCGCTCATGGACGCGGCGGCGTACCGAGCCATGATCGACGCCGCCTGACGCTCCGGGACGGCGCCGTGGCCGGGATCCGGGGTGCGCGGTAGCCCGATCCGGGGTGCGCGGTGACCCGATCCGGGTTGATGGGTCGTTGATGGGCACGCGCGGCGTCGATACCCTCATGAGGTGGGGTGCCGACGTTGCGGACACGACAACGAAGACGGCGCCCAGTACTGCTCAGCGTGCGGAACGCCCCTCGACGTCGACGAGGACACCACCGCTGCCCTTGCCCTCGTCGAGGACCGCGAGAGCCTTTCGGCCGACCTGGGTGAGGTGCTCGATGCGCTCCCCGAGGGTCTCGGCATGCTCGTGGTGCGACGCGGTCCGAACGCGGGCAGTACGTTCGTCCTCGAGGGCGACGAGACGACCCTCGGTCGTCACCCGGACTCCGACGTGTTCCTCGATGACGTGACGGTGTCGCGCCGCCACGCGACGGTTCGTCGCATCGACGGCGGGTACGAGGTCGCGGATGCGGGATCGCTGAACGGCACGTACGTCGACCACGACCGCGTCGACACAGCACTCCTGCGCGACATGCAGGAGGTCCAGGTAGGCAGGTTCGTGCTCACGTTCGTCATCGGGGGCGCAACCGGCCCTGCGCCCGGATCCGCACAATGAGCATCGAGGCGCATGAAGCGATCGGCCCACACCTGTCGATCGGTGAGGTCCTCGAGCAGCTCCGCGACCAGTTCCCCGACGTGACGATCTCCAAGATCCGGTTTCTCGAGAGCCAGGGGCTCATCGATCCCGAGCGGACACCGTCGGGGTACCGGAAGTTCTCCGAGGACGATCTCGAGCGCCTGCGTTGGATCCTCGCGCAGCAGCGCGATCACTTCCTCCCGCTGCGGATCATCCGGGAACGGCTCGACGCCTTCGGTCCGAACGGCGCACCGCCCTATGACGCGCACGCGCCCGATGGATCGATGCTCGACCACGACATCCCGCGTCTGCCTTTCGAAGATGTGATCGACGCGGGCATCGACGCGGAGGAGGAGCTCGGCTCGCTCACGCCCGACGACGCGCGGCCGACCGGCGAGCTGTCCCGATCCGAGCTCCTCGAAACCACCGGGCTCACCGACATGCAACTCGACGCACTGGAGGATCACGGCCTCGTCAGCCCGGTGGTCGGCGAGGGCGAGCGCGCGCTCTACGACGACGAGGCGCTCACCGTCGCCGGGCTGGCCGCCGGCTTCCACTCCCGGGGGATCGAGGCTCGGCACCTGAAGATGTACCGGCACTTCGCCGAGCGGGAAGGTGCGCTGTTCGCCCAGGTGCTCGTCCCGTACCTGCGGCAGCGCAACCCGCTGGCCCATGAACGCCTCCAGGAGGAGCTCGAGGAGCTGTCCCGGCTCGGACGCCGCCTCCGTACCGAGATGCTGCGTCGCGCGCTGCGCGACGAGCTCACTGAGTGAGCGCAGCGCCTGAGGTTCTGCTCGACCGCGATGCCTTGTCCGCCCGGGTCGATGCGCTCGCCCGCGCGATCGTCGTCGAGCACCCCGACGGGGTCGTGCTCGTCGGAGTGCTCAAGGGCGCACTCATCCTCACGGCCGACCTGGCGCGAGCGATCGGCCGCATCGATCGCGACGCGCCCGTGCTCATCGACTTCCTCGCGATCTCGCGCTATGCGCCCGACAGCGGACGGGTCCGCATCCTCAAGGATCTCGAGATCGACGTGGCGGGGCGCGACGTCGTGGTGGTCGAGGACCTCGTCGACACCGGCCTGACCCTGGCGTACCTCTTGGGACAGCTCCGGGCCCGGGAGCCCCGGCGGGTCGAGGTCTGCACCCTCCTTGACCGGGCCGAGCGCCGGATCGTGCCGTTGGAGCCGCGCTTCGTGGGTCAGGAGATCCCGGCCGACGCGTTCGTCCTCGGGTACGGCCTTCACCTGGGGGAGCGGTACCGGAACCTGCCGGTGGTCGTGCAGGCCGACCGGGAGGCGCTGATGTCGGACCCCGACGCCTGCCTGGCCCTGTACGCCGCGTTGGGCCATGTGCCCGAAGAGCGCGATGCTAGGGTGCGCGACGTTCTCGAAAGGCGGCGCCCGTGATCGAGATGTCGCTGGTGGGGGTCAGGGTCGAGGTCCCGACCAACCAGCCGATCGTCCTACTCCGTGAGGAGGCCGGGTCTCGGTATCTCCCGATCTTCATCGGGCCCCCCGAGGCGACCGCGATCGTCTACGCGCTCCAGGGCATGGAGACGCCACGCCCGATGACGCACGATCTCTTCAAGTCGGTCCTCGACGAGCTGGGCGCGGCGCTCCGCCAGGTCGTCATCACCGAGCTGCACGACGGCACCTTCTACGCCGAGATCGAGATCCTGCGGGACGGCACCACCCAGCGGATCTCCTCACGGCCGTCTGACGCCCTCGCCCTGGCTGCCCGCTACCCAGAGACCGTGCCCATCTACGCCGACGAGGCCGTGCTCGACGAGGCCGGCGTGCTCTTCGATCAGGATGAAGAGGAGTCCCAGATCGAGGAGTTCCGGGAGTTCCTCAACCAGGTCCGCCCCGAGGACTTCGCAGCCGAGTAGCGGCCGAGCCGAGTGCGGGCGACCGTCCCCGGCCACGGCGAAAGCGTTGACGGGATGCGCGGGACCCGGTACCGTCACAGAGACGTAACTACGTCGATGTGACTTCGCGCGCCCGGCGGCTCTGCGCCACGCACCTGAGCCGCGGTCCGTCACGACGACGTCCAGGGGAGCGAGGGGCACCGATGGTGAAGCGCCAGCAGGGGGCGGGCATCCAGGCCAGCCTGGACCAGGCCGGACCGGCCGAGCGGGAGATCGGGTTTGGCGGGAAGCAGACCTGCGAGATCGTCGGGATCACCTACCGCCAGCTCGACTATTGGGACCGGCGCGACCTGGTGAAGCCGTCCCTGGCCGAGGCGCACGGCAGCGGCACGCAGCGGCGCTACTCGTACCGCGACCTCGTGCGGCTCCGGGTGGTGAAGAGCCTCCTCGACGCCGGGGTCAAGCTCGACAACGCCCGGCGCGCGATCGAGTACCTGCGCGCAGAGGAAGGTGCCGATTGGCAGACCGCCAGCATCGTCCTCGCGGGCCCGAACTCGATCCTCGCCCGCGACGGCGACGCGCTCATCGACCTGGTCAAGCGCGGCCAGGGCGTGCTCAACATCGTGCCGCTCGGCGCGGTGGTGGGGGAGGTCGACACCAGGATCCTGGAGCTCGAGCCAGCGCCCGCGGGTACCACCACGGGTGACGTCGTCCGCGGTGGCGGCAGCCGGACGGTCGAGGGGGGCTGAGCGACGCCTCCGCCGCTCCCGCACGAGCAGCTCCGCTTCGCGCACAACTCGGAGCGCCAGTTCGCCAAGCTGCTCGACTTCTACGGCATCCTCTGGGAGTACGAGCCGCGCTCGTTCGTGCTCGAGCGGGATCGGGCCGGCAACACCGTCCAGGCCTTCACCCCCGACTTCTACCTCCCGGCCTATGACCAGTTCATCGAGATCACGACGCTGAACCAGAAGCTCGTGACCAAGAAGAACCGCAAGGCTCGACTGCTGGGTGCGCTGCACCCCGAGGTGCAGGTCAAGGTCCTGTACCAGCGTGACTACCTCCACCTGTTGGTGAAGTACGGGCTCGAGCCGCCGTCGCAGCTCGCCGACGACTTCGCTGCGCCGACCCGCCTCGGCCTGCGGTCGAGCACGATGCCGGCCGCGCATACCGATGCCGAGACCGCCTGAGCGCAGTTGGTGGGACGGCTCCCGCGTAGGCTCCGCTCTCGATGCCCGACGCCGTGCTCCGTCACAGCCCCCTCGACGCCGAGCATCGCGCCCTCGGCGCCCGGATGGTCGAGTTCGGCGGATGGGACATGCCGATCCAATACACCGGGGTGCTCGAGGAGCACCGGGCGTGCCGCACCGGTGCGGTCGTGTTCGACGTCTCGCACCTCGGCTCTGTGCTCGTCTCGGGTGCGGGCGCGTTCACCGCGATCCAGTGGGCGTTCACCAACGACCTGCGGCGCATCTGCCCGGGTCGTGCGCAGTACACCCACCTGCTCGACCCCCTCGACGCGCACGTCGTCGACGACATCATCGTGTGGTGGGTGGCCGACGATCAGCTCCTCGTGATGCCCAATGCGTCGAACACCAACGGTCTGCTCTCGGCGCTCGAGGAGGCGCGTGGCCACGCCGACGGTGACGTCGAGATCGCCGACATCACGCCGTCGCGCGCGGTGCTCGCCGCCCAGGGTCCCGAGGCCCGGGCGCGGCTCGCCGACACGTTCGCCGACGCCGCGGCGGTGCCGCGCTTCGCGGTCACGCCGGTCACGTATCGCGTCGGCGTGGCGGGTTGGGCAGCGGGCACCGGCTACACCGGTGAGGATGGCGTCGAGCTCCACGTCCCCGCCGAGGCGGCGGCCGAGGTCTGGCGGCGTGTCCTCGACGCCGGGCTCACCCCTGCGGGGCTCGGGGCGCGCGACACCTTGCGGCTCGAAGCCGGGCTCCCGCTCCACGGGCACGAGCTCGGTGCGGGCATCACCCCGCTCCAGGCCGGACTCGGCTGGGTCGTGCGCTTCGACAAGGGCGCGTTCCGCGGCAGCGAGCCCTTGCTCGCCGAGCGAGAGCGCGGGGTCACCCGGCGCCTCCGCGGTCTGCTCGTCGACGGGCGCCAGATACCCCGCGCCGGATGCGCTGTCCTCGTCGACGGCGTCGCGGCGGGAGAGGTCACGAGCGGCAACTTCTCGCCGGTGCTGGAGCGGGGGATCGCCTTCGCGTTCCTCCCGCCCGCAGTCGACGTGGGTGCCGCGGTGACCGTCGACGTCCGCGGCCGGTCGGTGGACGCCACGGTCGTGAAGACCCCGTTCGTGGGGCCGGGAACGTCCGCCTGACACCCCGGGGCCGGGGTTCCGGCTGGCGAACGGTACGCTGTGCCCACAGCCGTCGACCCCGGGCGGGAGAGCCTCGATCCATCTCTTGGAGCTCGATCCATCTCCTGGAGAAGGAACGGGGCGCCGAAGGAGCAACCACTCCCCGGAATCTCTCAGGCGCCAGGACCGCCCGGATGAGGCAACGCTGGAGAGCAGGTGTCGGCCATCCCTCGGGGAGGTTTGCACCTCACCGAAGGGGAAAGCAGCTCAGCCATCCGGGTCCGCCGGGTGGGTGGGCCGGCGAATCTCTCAGGTTCCGCGACAGCGGGGGAGTACGAGGGCCGTGAGCGCGGTCCGTGTTGCCGTCGCGCAAGGGAGCCTCGAGTGAGCAACCCACCCCGCCGGAGTCTGTCCGACCTGGAACAGCCCGACCGATTCGTCGGCCGCCACGTGGGCCCCGGGCCCGACGACGAGCAGGCGATGCTCGACGCGCTCGCCATGACGTCACTGGACGATCTGGTGCGTTCGGCGGTCCCCGCCGCGATCCGCGACGAGACGCTCGATCTTCCCGAGCCGCGCGATGAATCCTCGGCGCTCGTTGCGTTGCGGGAGCTCGCAGCGCGCAACACGGTGCTGACGTCGCTCATCGGGCTCGGCTACTCCGACACGATCACGCCGCCGGTGATCCTGCGAAACGTCCTCGAGAACCCCGCCTGGTACACGGCGTACACGCCGTACCAGCCC
>JALHSW010000206.1 GCA_022865365.1 Acidimicrobiia bacterium
CGCCGTCCGGCGGCCAGGAGCTGGAACCGCTCGTCGAGGCGGGCCAGGACCTCCGCGGGCGACATCATCTTCAGTCGGGCCGCGGCCAGCTCGATGGCGAGGGGGATACCGTCGAGGCGCTGGCAGATCTCCGCGACGACCGGGGCGTTCTCGCGGGAGAGCGAGAAGCCGCGCTTGACCGAGCGGGCCCGCTCGGCGAACAGGCGAATTGCGTCATTGTCCATCAGTGAGCCTTGTGCCCCGTCGGCACCGGACGTGGGCATGGAGAGCGGCCGGACCTCGTAGGTGTCCTCGCCGTCGACGCCGAGCGCCTCGCGACTCGTCGCCAGGACGCTCACCCCGGGGCACGATCCGACCGCGGTGTCGACGAGGTCGGCGACCGCGTCGATGACGTGCTCGCAGTTGTCGAGCACGACCAGGAGGCGCTTCTCGCGCAGTGCCGCGACGATCGACTCCTCGAGCGTGCCCTGGCGGCGTTCCGGCAGCAGCAGCGCCGTGCTGAGCGCCGCCGCGACGTAGCTCGCGTCGAGCACCGGACCGAGATCCACGAACCACGCACCGTCGGGGAAGCGGGCGACCGCGTCGGCGGCCACCTGGAGCGCGAGGCGCGTCTTGCCGACACCGCCGACGCCGGTGAGGGTGATCACCGGCGAGTCGTCGAGCGCGGCGCGCACGGCGACGAGATCCTCGACGCGGCCGACGAATGCGGTGCGCTGCACGGGCAGGTTGCCCGGGTACGCGTCGAGCGAGCGCAGCGCAGGGAAGTCGGCCGGGAGGTCGGGGTGCGCGAGCTGCACAATGTGCTCGGGGCGCCCGAGGTCGCGCAGCCGGTGCTCCCCGAGGTCGACCAGCGCGACCTCGGGGGAGAGGTCGTCGCGCACCAGGTCTGTGGTCGCGGCCGACGCGACGATCTGGCCGCCGTGCGCCGCGGCCGCGACTCGCGCCGCGCGGTTCACCGCAGTGCCGTAATAGTCGCCGTCGCGTACTTCGGCCACCCCCGTGTGGAGACCCATCCGGACCTTGAGCGGCTCGGGGAGCACCCACTCCTCGCGGATCAGCGTGCGCTGTGCGTCGAGCGCCGCCGCCACGGCATCCGGCGCCACCGGGAACGCGGCGTGCAGGCCGTCGCCCGTGGTCTTCACGACCATGCCATCGCGCTTCTCGACCGCATCGCGCAGGATCTCGTCGTGACGGGCCAAGGCGGCCTGCATCGGCTCGGGGTGCTCCTCCCACAGACGGGTCGAGCCCTCGAGATCGGTGAACAGGAACGTCACCGTCCCAGTAGGTAGATCGCTCACGCCGCCCCTCCAGGCCCCCGATGCCTCGCCGGGATCATGGCACGGGCCGGCTCCGCGTCGCCTTCAGAAACTCCCGATTGGTCTGTGGGGCGTTGAGTTCGCTCGTCCGAGGGTGTCGCGTATGCTCCGCGCAATGGGCTCCGGTGATCGGCTCGAGGAACGAAGCAAGGTGGAGAACGGCAGCGATCCGAGGGCTCTGGCCAAGGGTCAGGAAGCTTTCGCGAG
>JALHSW010000207.1 GCA_022865365.1 Acidimicrobiia bacterium
CACCACTTCGATCGATCAGCCCCAGGCGTGAAGACCGTCCCCGAGACTCCTCTCGGGAACAACACAGACGTTGCCTGACGCCTACCGGCTCGACACCAGGTCGGCGACGAGGTCGAGGCAGCGAAGGTCGGTCGTTGCGGGCACGAGGATGCACTCGTCGCATCCCGTCGCCTCGATCTCGTCGAGCGCGCTCCGGACCCGCTCCGGCGTGAACGCGGTCATGACGTCGGCGACACCGTGGGCAATCCCGGTACCGAACACCTCGAGGTAATCCGAGGTGAAGGTGCGAAGACGCGGCTCGGCGTCGGGACCGAGCGCGAAGAAGAACCCGGACACCAACCTCGGGGCCCCGGTGCGCCCGGCGCCGCGCCAAGCGGCTTCGGTGCCTCGAAACAACGCATCGGCCTCCCCTGCGTCGGCGGTGACCGTGAACCCGGAGACGCCGTCGGCCCAGACGGCAGCCCGGGCGAGTGCCTTGGGCCCCATCGCACCGGCGAGGACGCGCGGACGCTCCTGCACCGGAGGTGGGCCGACCGGCATGCCGTCGGGAGCCGGGCCGCCGGCCCAGAGGCGCAGGAGCTCGGCGACCGCGTCGTCGAGGCGCTGGTGGCGGTGGTCGAACGGCGAGCCGAGCGCGTCGTAGTCCTGCACCCGTCCCCCGACCCCGACGCCGACCTCGAGGCGCCCGTTCGAGAGCACGTCGATCGTGAGCAGCTGCTTCGTGACGAGCGCGGTCGCGTGCCACGGGAGCACCAACAGGTTGGCGAAGACGCGCGCCCGCTCCGTGAGCGCGGCGGCGGCCGCGCACGCGGTCAGGCCCTCGACGTTGTGGTACGTGATCCGCTCACCCGCCGACACCGACGAGAACGGACCTTCGTCGATCCCACGACACCACGCGGTGAACGAGTCGTGGTCGAGCCCCTTGGCCATCTGCGGGAGCGCGACACCGATCTCCATTCGGGGGCTTGGCATCGGGTTGCTCAGCGCGGCGCGCGGGGCATGCCGAGACCCGCCATCTGGATGATCTCGCGCTGCACCTCGTTCACCCCACCACCGAAGGTGCCGACCGGAGCGGAGCGGTAGGCGTGCTCCAGCTGACCGTGCAGGATCGCGCCGGGCGAGCCAGCGGCCAGGTAGCCGGCCGAGCCGAGCACCTCCATCAACATCCGGTCGCACACACATTGCTGCTCGGTGCCGAGCACCTTCATCGCCGAGGCGTCGGCCGGGTTGAGGTCGCCGCTTCCAGACGCGACCTTCCAGTTCATGAGCCTGAGTGCCTCGACGACCGCGTGCACCCGGCCCAGCGTGATCTGCACCCACTCCTCGTCGGCCACCAGACGACCGTCGGCGCGACGGGCCTGCTGGGCCCACGCGCGCACGGCCTGGAGCTGACGGTCGATGCGCCCAGCCGGACCGAGCGCGACCCGCTCGTGGTTGAGTTGGTTGGTGATCAGCTTCCACCCCGCGTTCTCGGCCAGGACCACGTTGGTGACGGGGACCCGCACGTCCTCGTAGAACGTCGCGTTCGTGTGGCCGCCGCCGAGCACCCAGATCGGTGAGTGCTTGAACCCGGGCGAAGTCGTGGGGACGAGGATGATCGAGATGCCCTTGTGCTTGGGCGCCTCGGGATCGGTGCGGCACGCGAGCCAGACCCAGTCGGCGTCGTGGCCACCTGTCGTCCAGATCTTCTGGCCGTTGATCACGTACTCGTCGCCGTCGCGCACCGCGCGGGTGCGCAACGAGGCCAGGTCGGTGCCCGCTTCGGGCTCGCTGTATCCGATGGCGAAGTGCAGCTCACCGGCGAGGATGCGCGGGAGGAA
>JALHSW010000208.1 GCA_022865365.1 Acidimicrobiia bacterium
GAGATCGAGGCGTGCCTCGCACCGTTCGACGATACCGCCTGGGACCGGGCGTCGAAGCAGGCGCGCGGCGAACGCGACACGCCCGACGCGATCGCATTCGATGGCCTGGTGCTCATGGCCCGCGCCGCGCGCGACGGGGCCGCGCCCGCCACCGGAAAGCCTCGCGGCCGGGCCAAGACCCGCCCGCACGTCGTGGCCCACGTCGACGCAACGAGGCTCGTCTCCGGGGTTGCGGCGCCAGGCGAGCGGTGCGAGATCTCCGGGATGGGGCCGGTGCCGGTCGCCCACGTCCGCGAGCTACTCGGCGACGCCGTGCTCACGATCCTCGTGGAGGACGGGCGCGACGTCCGGACCTTCGCCCGCCCCGGACGCAAAGTGGTGGCGGCACTCGCGCAACTGCTGGAGGCACGCGACACGACCTGCATCGTCACCGGGTGCGGGAGGGCGGCGCGACTCGAAGGCGATCACCGCCGGCCCGTATCAGAGGGCGGAGACTCCGACGACGAGAACTTGCACGGGCTCTGCCATCAGCACCACCGGCTCAAGTCGAACGGCTGGGGGCTCGAGGAACACGCCGACGGGACGTGGACCTTGGGTCCACCCGAACTCGAAGCGCCGAACCGACAACCCGACGCGGCGTGAGGCCGCCTCCGAGCCACTCGAGCAGCACGACCGCCCACCTCGACCGTCCATCTCGACCGCCCACCTCGACCGCCCACGCCTGACGCGTCGTGCGTGGACACGCGATGAGCGGCGCCTCGTCAGAGGGCAGGTTCGAATGCGAACACCTCGACCGGGTCCTCGAAGCCGACGAGCGCCTGGGGACCGAGCGACCGGAGCGACACATTCGACCCGAGGCGCTGCGCGGTCTCGGCGTCCAGGAGCACGCCACCCGGTTCGGCCAGCGTGACCACCCGCGCGGCAAGGTTCACGACCGGCCCGAAGATGTCGCCCTCGCGCGACACGATCTCCCCCGAAGCGAGCCCGACACGGAGCGGTGGGAGCTGAGGGTCGTTCACGAGCATGCGCGCGATGTCGATGGCGTCCGCGGCGCTGCCGGCGACGAACATCACCTCGTCACCGATCAGCTTCACCAGTCGGGCTCCCGGCCGAGCGATCGCGGCCAACGTCCGCTCCTCGAAGTTCACCACGAGTGTGTCGAGCTCGACCGTCGAGAGGCGCTGCGACAACGCGGTGTACCCGACGAGATCGGCGAACCCGACCACGGCCTCGGTCGTTCCCTCCTCGGTCGGCGCCACGCCCCACAGCGAGTACCGCCGAGCGGTGTCGACGAGATGGTGCCGGTGCACGGTCTCGAACATCGGGTACAGGCGCGGGACGACCGTCGCGGCCACGCCGTTGAAGGCTCGGGCGATGTCGACGCTCGTCCCGCCCTCGGTCCGCATCGGTGCCTCGAGGCTCGATCGCGCGTTCGCGATCGCGCCGTCGGCGAGACGGGCCATGGAGCCTCCTGCGGTCCGAGCCAGTGCGACGCTGGCCTCGATCCCGAAGATCTCGGAGGCGAACACGAAGAACTCGAACAGCGCGACGTCCGCCTCGGTGCACGTCGCGGTGTCGTCGTCCGACACCACGAAGCCCAGCGCCCGCCACACCCGCTCTCCGAATGCGGGATCGATACCGCCCCGTGCGATCGCTTCGGCCAGCGTGATCCGTTGCCCGGCGCGGATGACCCGCTCCGCCGCGACGGCATGGAGTCGGTGCTCGTCGATACCGCTCCGGATCTCGTCGTACGTGGCGCCGTGCTCGAGCGC
>JALHSW010000209.1 GCA_022865365.1 Acidimicrobiia bacterium
GACGCGCGCGGCCTCGAGCGACGGGGTGAAGCTCTCGACATGCTTGCGCAGGACGGCCGCGATCTCCTCTGCATTGATCGTCAGCTCGGCCATCTACAGCTGCTCCTTGAGTTGATCGAGGCGGTGGCGCACGGTGCCGTCGATGACGGTGTCGCCGACACGGGCGACGATGCCGCCGAGCACGCTCGGGTCGATGATCACCTTGACCTCGACGACCTTGCCGGTCGCGGTACCGAGCGCGTCGGCGAGGCGTGTCACCTGCTGGTCGGCGAGCGGGATGGCGCTGCGAACCTCGGCGAGCTCGTGCTTGCGCTCGGTTGCGGCGACCTCGACGAAGCGGTCGACGATTGCCGGAAGGTCGCCGGACTGGCCGGCGGCCACGACGAGCGACGCGAGCGCCGTGCTCGTCGCCAGCGCCTTACCGCCCATGAGCTCCTCGATGACGGCGATCCGCCGCTCGATCGGCAGCTCGGGATCGGTGAGGGCCATTCGCAATGAGTCGTTGGCCTCGAACGTGCGGGCGAAGCGGAAGAGGTCGTCCTCGACCCCGCCGAGGTGCCCCTCGGCGCGCGCGACCTCGAGCATCGCCTGCGCATAGGCCTCGACCCTGGCGTGCTTCGCCACCATCATTTCCCGACCGAGCTGATGTAGCTCTCGACGAGCGCGGCCTGCGTCGCGGGGTCGAGGTTGCGCTCGACGATCTTCTCGGCGAGACCGATGGAGATGTCGGCGACCTGATGCTGCAGGTCGCTCATCGCCCGCTCCCGCGCGAGGCGGATGTCCTCGGTGGCGCGGGCGCGCACCTCCGCGGCGTCGGCCTCGGCCTTGGCGACGGCGCCCTGGCGGACACTCTCCGCCGCGGTTCGGGCCTCCTCGACGATCCGGTTCGCCTCACCGCGCGCGTCGGCGAGCTGCGCCTGGTAGCGCACCCGCTCGGACTCGGCGTCCACGCGGGCCTGCTCGGCACCCTCGAGATCGCTACGGATCTTCTCCTCACGCGCCTTGACGGCCTTCTTGAGTGTGGGGAAGGCGTACTTCATCAGCACGAACGCCACGATCAAGAACGCGAGGCCACCCCAGATGATCTCCGAAGTCGCCGGCGTGATCAGGCTCTTCGACTTCTTGCAATCTTCGACCGCACTCTTGAAGCCCGAATAGTCATCCTTGGCTATCGCACCCTCGTTGTCCTTCGTCGCTTTCTCGACGCACTCGAACAGCTCCTTGGCCGCCTCGGGGGCGGGATCGGCGAAGGCCGCGTTCGGCACCGCGAGGAGCACGGCAACCGAGATCAACGCGCCGGCCAGCAACTTCCGCATGCCCATCCGGACCCCTAGATGAACTTCAGGACGAAGCCGATGAGCGCGAGCGCTTCGGCGAACGCGATGCCGAGGAACATCGTCGTCCGGACGACGCCCTGCATCTCGGGCTGGCGGGCCATGGCCTGGACCGAGTTGCCCACGATGATGCCGATGCCGACACCCGGCCCGATGGCCGCGAGGCCATAGCCGACGGATCCGAGCCCACTTCTGATGGCCTGCGCCAGCTGGTCTTGCGCGGCGAGGAGGATGGTCAGTGTTCGCACGGTGCTGCTCCTATTTCTTGAGGATCTTGGTTCTTGAGGATCTTGGTTCTCGGGGATCGTCGTTCTCGGAAATCGTCAGTGCTCGGGGTGCATGGATTCGTTGACGTACACGGCAGTGAGAATGGTGAAGATGTAGGCCTGCAGAACCGCGACCAGGACCTCGAATCCGGTGAAGGCCACGAGCCCGAGGAACGGCAGCGGTGCGAAGACGACCTGGTACCAGCCGCTCGCGCGCACGATGAGGAGCTCGTTGGTCATGATTGCGAAGATCGTCAGGAGCAGATGCCCGGCGGTCATGTTCGCAAAGAGTCGTACAGCCAGCGAGAAGGGCCGCATGAGGAACTTCGAGAAGAACTCGATCGGGACGACCAGGAACTTCAGGGCGAGCGGCACGCCCGGCGGGTTGATCGCGTGCCAGAAGTACGCCGGACCCTGGCGGATGATGCCCACGACGATGAAGCACGCCCAGCTGATCAACGCGAGGACGAGCGGGATGGCGATGCGCGACGTCGCCGGGAACTGGATCCCCGGTACGACGGACCAGATGTTGATGAAGAAGATCCAGAAGAACAGTGTGGTGAAGTAGGGCGTCCAGCTTCGGCCGTCCTCGCCCATCGCCGCGAGGCTCACGTTCTCCTCGATGAGGTCGTAGCCCATCTCCGCGACGTTCTGGACGCCGTTCGGTACGAGGGCCTGCTGGCGCGATCCGACCCAGAAGATGCCGATGCAGATCGCGGTCGAGGCGAACGCCATCAGGGCGGTCTTGTTGAACTCGAACAGGGTGTGCTGGCCGAAGATGCCCTTCCACTCGAACAGCTCGTTGATGTTCGGCAGCAGATCGGCGACCACGGTCA